>JALSWC010000203.1 GCA_027060825.1 Sulfurimonas sp. | reverse complement strand
TTTAAAGGTTGTTGCCCCTTTAAGAAGTGCAAAGAGTGTCATAAAAAGTACCTCTTCTAATGGATATAGTATCTTAAATTTATCTACTCTAAAATCTGGCACAGTTTTTAATTGTTCTATTAGTTGCTTTTTCTTCTTTAGTTTCATCTTCTCTGACTTTTTTAATCACAGAAAGCAATTTTTGAGCCTATTTTTTACATTTGAGAATTGTTATCAATTCTCGTGGGATTTACCTACAAGTGGCTCGATATAATATTGTTTTAACCACCTTTTAAGTAACTTTTTTGTAGAATTTCAAACTTAATTTAAATAAGGATATGTCAAATGAAAAGAACATACCAACCTCATAACACACCTAGAAAAAGAACTCATGGTTTTAGAGCAAGAATGGCTACTAAAAATGGTCGTAATGTGATTAATCGTCGTCGTACTAAAGGTCGTAAAAAATTGTCAGTATAGGCGGGTTTTATACACTAAAGCTTCATAAAGAGTTTCAGTATATTTACAATAAAGGAAAAAATCAACATTCATTGAGTGTTGTCCTCTTTTTTCTTCCTCAAAAAGGAATTCACAAAGTAGGCTTTACTGCCACCAAAAAACTTGGTAATGCAGTGAAACGCAACCGTGCGAAGCGTCGTATGCGTGCGCTCTTTCGTGAACATTCCGACTCTCTCAAAGATGGTACATATATATTTGTTGCAAAAATAGGATTGTTTGAGCGCTCTTATGAAGAGTTCCAACATGATTTTAAAAAGGTACTGATGCGTGCGAAAAGTTTTACTTAAGATTTTATGGGTTTATCAGAAGTTTTTTACTCTTATTGGTTACGGTTCGTGTCGTTATTACCCAACTTGTAGTGAATATGCACGAATTCATTTTGAAAACAACTCAATTTCAAGTGCATTTTACCACTCTTTTACTAGAATACTGCGTTGTAATCAACTTTTTGATGGTGGTATTGAGTATCCTCTTTTAGACAAACTCTTATTAAAGCCAACAAATCTTCATGTTGATTCTATAAAATACTGGTTGGTTCCCAATAAAAAGAACCGATATTACATTATAAAAAATTTTTCATATAAAGGGTAATTTGTGCTAGACAAAATGTCACCAAACCAAAGACTAATAGTAGCTGTACTATTAGCAGTAATCTTTTTCGTAGGATACACTGCGATATTTCCACCAAAACAGAGCGCTATGGCAAAAGAAGCTAAAGCAAACAGTGTTGTAACAACAAAAGAGCATACAGATGTTGCAAAGCAAGTCCAAGAGGCTTCAGGGCATGCTATAGCAGAACAAGAGAAAATAGAAAAAACTGTTTCTAGTGATATTGTTACTGTGAAAAATAAGAAATTTATACTGAAAATAGACTCGTTAGGTCGTATAGCATCAAAAGAGATGCTTGAAAGTAAATTTCAAAATAGTGATCATGTCAATGCGCAACTTATTCCTCCACATGGCACAAAACCACTCTATATTAGATTTGCGAATGATGCCATAAATGATGCAGCTTCAAAGGTGCCTTATGTAGCAAACACTCATCTTGTAGAGCTTGATAATAAGCCTGTTACGGTAACTCTTACACAGAAATTACCACAAGTAACTATAACAAAAAAACTTACTTTTTATCCTGATGGTCATTATGATATACACATAACAACTTCAAAAGATATTCGTTATTTTGTTTATCTTGGTGATAGACCTCATGTTTCTAAAAAATTGATGGCAGTTGCTGGTGATATGGTCTATACAGGTGATGATGTTGCTCATATTATTGAAGATGGAAAAGCTGAAGGGCATAAAGTGTTTCAAGATGTGAAGCTTGCTTCTTCTTTTGATCAATATACTGCTATTATTTTGTATGGCTTTAAAAAAGATGCAAGCGTTGTAGTAGAGAGAGGAAAAGATGATAATCCTGTTATATATTTTGAAGCAAACCAGAATGTAAATCTTCATGGGTATATTGGTCCAAAAGAGTATAAAGTGCTTAAGGCCATTGACCCTGTACTTACAAATGCCATAGAATATGGATGGTTTACATTTGCAGCAAAACCTCTTTTTGCAATTCTTTCTTGGTTACATAGTCTCTTTGGTAACTGGGGATGGTCTATTATTGCGCTTACTGCTCTTATTAGAATTGTGCTTTATCCTTTGACTTACAAAGGTATGATAAGTATGCAAAAAATGAAAATGCTTGCACCAAAACTCAAAGAGTTAAAAGAGAAACATAAAAAAGATCCACAAAAACTTAATGCAGCTACAATGGAAATGTATAAAAAACATGGAGCAAATCCTCTTGGTGGATGTCTTCCAATGTTATTGCAAATTCCAATATTTTTTGCACTCTATCGTACTATTTTAAATTCAGTTGAATTACAAGGTGCTCCATGGATTTTATGGATACATAACCTTTCTCTTATGGATCCGTACTATATTCTTCCAATCTTAATGGGTGCTTCAATGTTCATACAGCAACATATAACACCAAATAACTTTACTGACCCTATGCAAGAGAAAGTATTTAAGTATTTACCAGTTATATTTACATTTTTCTTTATAACATTCCCTTCAGGATTGGTACTTTACTGGTTGACAAATAATACGTTCTCAATAGCACAACAGTATATGGTAAATCAGCAATTTAAAAATGCAGAAGATTTAAAAGAAGCTATTGAAAAAAAGAGTGAGAGCTAAAAATGATTAAGATAGAAGCAGTAACTTTAGAAGATGCATTTAATGATGCTGCAACTTCCTTAAATTGTTCTGTTACAGAACTTGCTATTGAAGTTGTACAAGTTCCAAGTAGTGGTCTAATGGGCTTTTTTAAAAAGAATGCTATTATTGTCGCAACTGTTAAAAAAGATATTCAAGTAGAGAGTAAGAGTATTACACCTCGCAATGAAGAAGAAAAAATAGAGAAAGTAGAAGAGATATCTACACATGATATTTTGAATGACACGATTATGCCTACATCTTTTGTAAGTGACCAAGATGATCAAGATGAAGATCTTGTAAGTGGTTTAGAATATACTGCAGATTATGATGATGAGTATGATGAAAGTGTTGATGAATCTGAAGAGACCCTTGCTCGTGGTCAAAATATTGATGCAATAGCTTTAGAAGTTAAAAGTAAAATAAATGAGCTCTTTAGACATATCTGTTTTGAAATTGAATCTATAGAAGTGCGTGTGTATGATAAAGAGATAATTCTTATTGAATTTAAGGGTGAAGATGTGGCTCTTTTAATAGGAAAAGAGGGCTATAGGTATAAAGCACTCTCTTATATGCTATTTAATTGGATAAATTCAAAATATGATGTGCAACTGCGTTTAGAAATAGCAGAATTTTTGAAAAATCAAGAAGAGTCAGTATCGAGATATCTTGAAAGTGTTTATGAAAGTATAGATAGAGATGGAAGAACACAAACAAAAATTTTAGATGGAGTTCTTGTGCAAATAGCACTTAAAGAGCTTCGAGAAAGATACCCTCAAAAATATGTAGTTATTCGTTCTACAAAAGATGGATTAAAATATATAATCGTTAACGATTATCATAAGAAATAATTATGACTGATACAATCTCTGCCATTGCTACTGCAAATGGCATTGGTTCTATCTCCATTATTCGTATTAGTGGTGATAGAGCGCTTCAAATTGCTCAAGTTATGAGTAAGCGTCAAAACTTCCCCCCACGCTATGCAACACTTAGCACTATTTATGATAAAAAAAATAGACTTATTGATGAGACTATTATTATCTATTTTAAAGGACCAAACTCTTTTACAGCTGAAGATGTTGTAGAAATCCAGTGTCATGGTGGTTTTATTGTTGCACAAAGCATACTCAAAGCCACTCTTGATGCAGGAGCTAGACTTGCAAATGCAGGAGAGTTTTCAAAGCGTGCTTTTTTTAATGGGCGTATTGATTTGAGTGAAGCAGAGGCAATTGCTCAGCTTATTGAAGCCAAAAGTGAGGATGCAGCGAAGATTCTTGCAAAGCAGATGAAAGGTTCTCTTAAAGAATTTATAGAAGAAGTTCGTGATGCTATTATTCATATTTTGGCTTATAGTGAAGTAACTATTGATTATGCTGAAGAGGACTTACCTCAAGATTTGGTAGTACAAATTCAAGTAAAACTTGATGAACTTTATGCTCTTTTGAAAAAAACATTGATTGCCTCAAAATCTCGTCAAGGTTTAATGCAGGGTTTTCGTGTAGCAATTATTGGAAAGCCAAATGTAGGAAAAAGCTCTTTGCTAAATGCTCTGTTAAACTATAATCGTGCCATTGTAAGTGAAATAGCAGGAACCACTCGTGATACCATAGAAGAGCAGGTGAAAATTGGAACACATCTTATTAAAATAGTCGATACGGCAGGTATTCGCGAAGCAAATGATGAGATAGAGAAAATAGGAATACAGAGAAGTTTAGCGGCGATACAAGAGAGTGATATTGTTATAGCACTCTTTGATGCTTCACGAGAGCTTGATGATGAAGATAGAAAAATTGTTACACTTTTGGAAGAAAATGGACAGAACAAAGAACTTATAGTGATTAAAAATAAGATCGATTTGCCACAAAATTTTTCTTGTGATACTCTCAATTTTGATTTGGAATTGAACTCAAAAGATGATGTTAGTATGCTTGTAGAAAAACTAGAAGATATTATGGACAAAAGTAATGGTAGTGATGAGATTATGCTTATCTCAGAGCGTCAAATTACAGCAGTAGAAGCCACAATGAAAAATATTGAAGAGGCATATGAACCATTACAATTTCAGGAGTTGGAAATTTTTTCTTTTCATCTTAATGAGGCTGTAAAAGAGATGGCAAGCATTACAAGACCTTTTGAAAATGATGAGATGTTAGATAAAATGTTCGGCTCTTTTTGTCTAGGAAAGTAGTTATGAAATACATTGCAATAGACTTGGGACTTAAACGAATTGGTCTTGCATATTCAGCACATAAAGATATAGTAACACCCCTAAATGCAGTGATACGAAAAAATCGTAATCAAGCATCAAGTGAGGTAAAAAAAATTATAGATGAATGGGAGGTAGATGCTGTTATCGTAGGTATACCTTTAGGTGGAAGTAGTGAAGATGAGATGCGAAGACGCATTGCCCACTTTATGAATCTTGTTGATTTTAGAGGGGAAGTTTTTTACCAAGATGAGGCAGGGAGTTCCCTTGAAGCTGAAAATATGATGAAAGGCGAGATAAAATACATTCGTGATGGACGGGTAGATTCTATCTCTGCTATGATAATCTTACAGCGATTTTTACAACAAAAAAAGGTATAGTGTGTATAAAAAATTATCTTTATTTTTATTTCTTACAACGAGCATTTTAAATGCAAACAATTTAAAAACTTTACTTGATGGGTATCAACAAGAATCGCAACTCTCAAATATCACAAAGCGAGATTCAGCAGGTTTTCTTGAACTCTTTACAAGGTCAGATTTAGAAAAAATGCAGGCACATTCACTTATGGATGTGCTTCAAGCTATCCCAGGGTTGTATTTGCAAAGAGCAGCAAATAACTTAGCATCTGCTGCTATACCTTCCAATGCAAATCTTCCTTTAACTTACACAAGACTTTATATTAATGACCATGATGTTACCTCTAGTATCTATGGAAATGCTTCTTTAATTTGGGGAGAGATGCCCATTGACGATATAGACCATATTGAGGTTTATGAATCAACATCTTCTTTAGAATTTGGTGGTGAAAATGCGGCAATTATTATTCGTCTTTATACAAAAAAGGCTTCAAGAGAGAATGGTTCTAAATTGAGAGTAGGTGTAGATGATTTAGGGAGTGTAGATAGTAGTTTTTATACTGCAAAACTTCTTAATAATAATCTTTCCTATTTTGCTTTTGCAAATATAAATAATATAAAAAGAACACTGTATAATCATACCTACAATAACCATAATTACAACTATAATAGTAATAGAGAAAGTTATAATGTTTATGGAAATATTGGCTATAAAAATTGGCATTTTGAACTGAATGTGTACAAAAAGAATAATGGTGATTTTATGGGGATAGGAACGCATAAAACACCTACTGGAGGTGGACTACATGTCAAACATGCCTATTTGAATATAACAAAGAAGTTTCAAAATCATTTGAAGCTACAACTCTCTTACGATAGAGTAAACTATGATAGAACTTATAGTGATCCGAATGGTATAAGAGTTGCTAATGCACCTTTGCTTAATCACTATGCAACTAATGTTACAGATAATAATTACGCATTGAGTATAACTAAGAAGTTTACAATGCAAAACAATACGCTTCTTCTTGGCTCTTTTTATAAACATAAAACATTTCATGCAGATGGTGATTATACCAATAATCTTCGTTATAGACATACCAATAGTGGTTCTAATGTTTTATCTCTCTCTAGTATATATGGAGAAAATAAGTATAATGTAACACAAAACTTTCAAGTTGTAGGTTCTCTTAAAGAAGATTTTTTCAGATATGAAAAAGAGGTAAAATCAGATAATGAATTTTTAGCAAGAGCAGGATTTATTTATAAATATAATAAATATAAATTCAAAGCATTTTATACAAAAGGCTATGTACCCCTTGCTCTCTATCAAGTTTATAATCCTGATAATATTCCATATAAAGCAAATCCACAGCTTAATACTATGAAAACAGGCATTTATACCACTGCTGTAGAGTACAAAGCAAATCAGCAAGATATTTCTCTTGAAATAGCACAAATGCGTGCTAGAGATTTGATTTATAAAACGCCTACGGATGAATGGAAAAACAGTTCAGCCAAATATGTTGAAACTATTTATCAGCTTAATTATACTTACAAGTTTAATCTTGATAATAAAATATCTAGTAGTTTTGTTTATGGTAGGGCAAATAATGGTACTATAACATCTTCTCCTTTTAATGCACTCGTTAAAAGTTTTAACACATATAAAAAGTTTGATTTTTATAATGCACTTAATTACAAAACTGCATATACTTCTAGGTATGGAGCTGATATGAAAAGTAGTGTTGGGTTTACTTCTGCTCTAAAGTACCATTATAGTGAAAATTTATCTTTTGGAATAAAGGGAGAAAATATTTTTAATGATGGAGCCAAAGAATCATATCAAGGGACAAATTCCACTATTGCAATAGTAGATCAAAAAGTTTGGGCAAATATGGAGTATCTTTTCTAGTGAAAAAAATAATCTTACTCTTATCTATCCCTTTTTTATTACTCGCTTGGGATATGCAATATGAACTTAAAATCTATGCAACACTTTTGCATAATCTTTTTCCAAAGAAACAAAGCATTAAGGTTTGGAGTGATGATGCAAAAAAAGAGGATATGCTTTCAATCATTTCTGGTGTAAAAATAGTGAAAAATATAAAAAATGCAGATATTTTAATTGTAGAAAAAGATAAAAAGCTTCCAAAGAAAAAACTTATTTTTGCTATTAATTATTTAATATTTAAGTATTATGAAAAAGATGCTATTGGAGGATTTTACTGGAAAGAAGGACGACCAAATATCCTCTTTTTACGACAAAATCTTGCTAAACATCATATTAAACTTCCTTCAGAATTTAATGAATTTATGGAAAATAGATTATGAAACACTTATTGAAAATTTATGTACTTATTTTTCTTTCGATTGTATTTATGCTTGTTTATATGTATTTTTCATTAGAAAAAGAACAAAAGCAGTTTGATAAAAATATAAATGGTCTTTTTGTTATTCAGGCAAAAGAGTTTAGTGTAAATTTAGAGAAGAATCTGAAATTACATGTTAAAAAAGATGTATATTTAACTTTGAAAAAAAATAGAAAATTAAGAGATAGATTAGCAGAAGAATTGACTGTTCTCACAACAGATACTTATAAATATGTTTATATTCTTTATAGAGATTCTTATGGTGATTATAGATTTTTAGTTGATGCAAACAAACCAGATAAAGGAGAATTTGGAGAGAAGCTTAATGTTAATAAAAGAGTATGGAATAAAGCATTTCATTCGCAAAAACCTCTTTTATTTTCTCAAAAAAGATTTGATGGATTATGGATGAGTTATATAACCCCTGTTGTGATTGATGGTAAAACAGAGGCTATAATAGGTGTAGATTTTTCAAGTGAAGTTCCTATACGAATACGAAAAAGTACACAACCATTAGATGCTGGATTTGAGTATATTTTTATAGCTATTTTAATTATGTTACTTACTCTTTTTTATCAAACAATTCTAAATCTTAAAACAAAGAAAGATTCTATTACAGATCCTCTTACGCAGGCTTTTAATAGAAATTATTTAAGAGATTTATTAAAAAAAATAAATATAGCAAAATACCAGATTATTATGCTTGATATTGACCATTTTAAGAAAGTTAATGATAGTTATGGGCATAAAATAGGCGATAATATTTTGCATGATGTTTCTGCTATTGTAAAGGAGACAATTAGAAGCAAAGATATTTTTGTCCGTTTTGGTGGAGAGGAGTTTTTAGTTTTTGTCCAGAGAAAAAAGCTAAATGATAGAATGGCAAAAGATGTTGCAGAGAGGATTCGTAAAAAGATTCAAGAGACAACTTTTGATTATGAAGAACTTTCCATAAATATTACTGTATCAATGGGTGTGACATGTACACCAGAACATTTTAAAAATAGTAGTGATGCCATAAAACATGCAGATGAGATGCTCTATATTGCAAAAAAAGAGGGCAGGGATAGAGTTATTTGTAGTGATGATATGCATAAAGAAGTAAAAATTGATACCTCACTCCATTTCAATGAAATTCAAGAGGCGATTGAACACCAGCAAGTCATTTGTCATTACCAAGCTATTTTTAATACAAAAACAAAAAAAGTAGATAAATATGAAGCATTAGTTCGCATAAAAAAAGAGGATAGAATTATCTATCCAAATGATTTTATACCAAAACTTATGTATACAAATCTCTATAATCAACTTACAAAAATTATTCTCGAAATTGTTTTTACGAAAATAAAAGAGAATCAAGTGAAGATAAGTGTTAATCTTAATTTTTCCGATATACTCAATAATGATATTTTTGCAATTATTATAGATGAATTAGAACAAAATAGAGCCTTTTCTTCATGGCTGATTGTAGAACTTTTAGAGTATGAACTTATTGAATCAAATCAGATTTTTAGTGATAGAATAAATATAATAAAAGCGTATGGGGTAAAAATTGCCATTGATGATTTTGGAACAGGCTTTGCAAATTATAATGTTTTTCAAACTATTCCCATAGATATTATTAAAATAGATGCTTCACTTATTAAAAATATTGACCATTCAGAAGTATCACGAAAAATCGTCCACTCTATTGTTGTCTTAACAAAAGAGCTTGGCATAGAGACTGTTGCAGAATTTGTCCATTCTAAAGAGGTTATGAAAATTACTGAAGAGTTAGAAGTTGATACACTTCAAGGATTTTATCTTGCAAAACCACAAGAAAATTTATTGGATGATTAAGATGAAAAAAGTTTTTAAATGGTGCTCGATACTGGATTTGAACCAGTGACTCCTACCTTGTCGAGGTAGTACTCTACCACTGAGTTAATCGAGCTTTTTGTAGAGATGAAATTTTAGCAAAAATTTCTTAAATTAATGCTTGAATTTAGTTTTTTTACTAAAAAACAAATAATTTACTTTTAATTTAGGTTTATAAGTAGTATAATTTTGCTCTAGAGACGATACACTACTAAAAAGTATCAATTTAATATATACCAGAAGGTAAAGTATGAATGTAACAAAAGAGTTGGAAGATTTAGGACTTAAGAGCGTTGGTGAAGTTTATCATAATATTAGCTTTGATGAGTTAAAAAAACATGAACTTGAAAATGGTGAGGTACAAGAAACTAGTAGCGGTGCAGCTACTGTTGATACTGGTATTTTCACAGGTCGTAGTCCAAAAGATAAATATTTTGTAGATCGTTCGCCATCTAACAAATATATTGCTTGGGGTGATGTAAACCAAAAAATAAGTGAAGAGATTTTTGATGAGTTACTTGAGCTTTCTCGCCAACAACTCTCAGGAAAAGACCTTTATGTTACTGATGTATATAGTGGAGCAAGTCCAGCTTCGAAAAAATCTATTCGTTTTGTGACGGAAATTGCATGGCAGTCTCACTTTGTTAAAAATATGTTTATCCGTCCAACTGCAGATGAATTAAATACATTTAAAGCAGACTTTACAGTTTTAAATGCATGTAAAGCAGTAAATGACAAATGGAAAGAACATGGTATGAATTCTGAAGTATTTGTTCTTTTTGATGTAGAGAGAAATCTTTGTATCATCGGTGGTACTTGGTATGGTGGTGAGTTGAAAAAAGGTATTTTTTCAATGATGAACTACTGGCTTCCACTTGATGGCAAACTTTCTATGCACTGTTCAGCAAATGTTGGGGAGAGAGGAGATACAGCTCTTTTCTTTGGTTTGAGTGGTACAGGAAAAACTACACTCTCTACTGATCCAAAACGCGCTTTAATTGGTGATGATGAACATGGTTGGGATGATGATGGCGTCTTTAACTTTGAGGGTGGATGTTATGCAAAAGTCATTAACCTCAATGGAGAGCATGAGCCTGAAATTTTTGGTGCAATTAAAAAAGATGCACTTTTAGAAAATGTTGTTGTTAAAGACAATGGTATTGTTGATTATAATGACGATTCAAAAACTGAAAATACTCGTGTCTCTTACCCAATTGAGCATATTGTAAATCATAAATCAAATCTTATGGCTGGACATCCTGAAAATATCATTTTCTTATCTGCTGATGCATTTGGTGTTTTACCCCCAGTATCTAAACTTACTAAAGAACAAGCAATGTACTACTTTTTAAGTGGTTATACTGCAAAAGTAGCAGGTACTGAAAGAGGCATTACAGAACCAGTTGCAACATTCTCTGCATGTTTTGGAGAGGCGTTTATGACACTGCATCCTACAGTTTATGCTGACCTTCTCGGTAAAAAAATAGATGAGCATAATGTAAATGTTTATCTTGTAAATACAGGCTGGACTGGTGGTGCTTATGGTGTTGGAAAACGCATGAGCCTTAAAGATACTCGTGCTTGTGTCAATGCTATTTTAGATGGTTCAATTAAAGAGAGTGAATTTGATACTACGAAAACTTTTAGACTTCAAGTGCCAAAAACTTTAGGTAATATCAATCCTGAACTTCTTAATCCTAGAAATGCTTGGGAAGATAAAGAGGGATTTGATAAAGCTAGAGATGAGTTAGCTGAGATGTTTATAGAAAACTTCAAACGCTACCAAGATGCAGATAGTCAATTTGACTTCTCAACTGCAGGACCAGAAGTAGAAAGCTAAAAGCTTTCTACTCTATCTCTTTTTTTTCTTCTTTGTTACTTTTTCCATATAGAGCCAAGTTACTCCACCAATAGTTATAAGTATAACTGGTGCTAACCATTTATTATCACTAATAAAAATTGCAAACTTACTTAAAACTGCACCAAAGTAGTAACTACTTAGACCAAATGCCAATGCCCAAATAGCTGCTGCAAAAACATTTAAAATTGCAAACTTTTTAAAATCGTATTTTGTTAAAGCAATGGCAATAGGCACAACAGTTTTTAAACCATAAATAAATTTTTGAATGAAAATAACCCAGTCACCATTTTTTTTCATCAAAATATGAGCTAAAGCCACTTTTCTTCTATGTTTGCGAAGCCCCTCAACCATCATCGTTTTTTGATAACGAGTAAGCCAAAAAAGTAGAATATCTCCTAAAGCATTTGCACTAAAGGCAATAGCAATAGAGAGTGATAAATCCATCTTGCCCATAAAACTAAGAACGCCTGCTGCTACAAGTCCTACAAAACCTCCACCGAGGGAGTAGAGAAAAAGCCCTATATATCCGTATGTTGCCAAGTTGTTGAGTGTATCTTCCATTTTTTTCCTATAATTTTTTTATTTTTGTAATTTCATCACGAAGCCTTGCAGCCTCTTCAAAATTCAACTCACGAGCAGCTTCTTTCATTTTCATCGAAAGCTCTTTAATAATTGCTTTTCGCTCACTAGGTGGAATTTTATCCATTTTTTTGTGTTTTTGATAGAGACCTCCATGATCTTCAAGTTTTAGATTTTCATCTAAAGCTCTTTTTGTTGTTGTCGGAGTAATTCCATATTTTTTATTGTGTGCTTCTTGCAAGGCACGCCTATCATTTGTTTTATCTATGGCTCTTTGCATCGAACCTGTCATCTTATTTGCATATAAGATAACCCGTCCATTCTCATTTCTAGCCCCTCGTCCTATGGTTTGCACAAGTGCCGTTTCACTTCTTAAAAAACCCTCCTTGTCTGCATCTAAAATAGCAACCAAAGAGACCTCAGGCAAATCTAAACCTTCTCGAAGTAAATTAATACCAATTAAGACATCAAACTCCCCTAAACGCAGAGAACGAATAATTTGATTTCTCGCAATCGTATCTATATCAGAGTGCATATACTGTACTTTTATACCTAAATCTGCTAAATATTTTGTTAATGCCTCTGCCATTTTTTTTGTTAAAACAGTTATGAGTACACGCTCATTCTTTGCAACTATGCCTTTTATCTCATCATGTATATCTTCTACTTGATTATTTGATGGTTTTATCTCTATAATAGGGTCAAGCAGACCAGTTGGTCGTATAATTTGTTCTGCTTTCGTAGCAGAGAGTTCAAGTTCATACTCGGCAGGTGTTGCCGATACAAAAAGATAGTGGGGTGCTTTATTTATATACTCATCTGCTTTGAGAGGTCTATTGTCTAAGGCACTAGGCAGACGAAATCCATAATCAACAAGTACCTCTTTTCTAGCTCTATCACCAGCATACATTCCTCTATACTGAGGAAGAGAGACATGTGACTCATCAACAATTACAAGATACTCTTTATGATTTTGTTCAAAATAATCAAGTAGAGTAAAAGGTGCTTCACCAGGCTTTTTGTTTGTTAAAAGTCTTGAGTAATTTTCAACCCCTTTACACATTCCCGTTGTTTGTAGCATCTCCAAATCAAACTCTACACGCTGTTTTAAGCGTTGATACTCTACAAGTTTTCCCTCTTTTTGAAAATATGCAAGCCTTGCATCAAGTTCTTCTTCTATGCGTTTAATAGCAACTGACATTTTCTCCTGAGAAACACTAAACTGTGAAGTGGCATAAATAGTTACACTTTTATGCTCTTCTACTTTTTTGTTATCAATCACATCAAAAGTATAAATCGCTTCTATTTCATCCCCAAAAAACTCAACTCGAATTGCCTCTTGTTCAAAATATGGTGGATAAATATCTATACTCTCACCATTGACACGAATATGCCCACTATCAAAATAGCTATCATTACGAGAATATCCCATCTCAACTAAACGAAGTAGTAGTTTTTTTTGTGCTATTTCATCTCCGATTTCAAGAGATTGCACCATATTTTGATATTCCTCTGGATCACCTAGCCCATAATTAGCAGAAACAGAAGCAATGACAATAACATCATCATAAGAGAGTAGATTTGCTGTAGCACTCAAACGCAGTCGTTCAAGTTCATCATTAATGGCACTATCTTTTTCTATAAAAAGGTCTTGGCGAGGAATATACGCTTCAGGCTGATAATAATCATAATACGAAACAAAATATTCAATATGATTATGAGGAAAAAACTGACGAAACTCACTGTAAAGTTGTGCTGCCAAAGTTTTGTTATGTGTCATAATGATGGTCGGCATCTTTACATTTTCTATAACTCGTGCCATAGTATGTGTTTTACCACTCCCTGTAACACCTTCAAGTGTCTGATAACGATTTCCATCAAGGATGCTTTTGCTTAATACTTCAATGGCTTTTGGCTGGTCACCAGCAGGTTTATAAGGAGATTCTACTGTAAAATTTATATCTTTTTTCATTGATGGAATTATAGCTTAATTGCTTAAATAAATATGTTTTAGACCAAAACCCAAATAAATTTATAGTATTTTGATTCCTAATCTAAAAATTTGTAAGTTTAGTCTAATAATAATTTTACCAAAAGTTGAGTATAATG
>JALSWC010000202.1 GCA_027060825.1 Sulfurimonas sp. | reverse complement strand
TAGAACATTTATCGCAAGGTAAGTGGCTTACCCCCTCTTCACAGATGAGTGCCTTTGCAAAAATACGAGCAGTAGAGGTTTTTCCACTTCCTCGAAGTCCTGAAAAAAGGTAGGCATGAGAGAGCCTATTTGCATCAAGTGCTAAAGAGAGTGTTTGTGCTATGGTCTCTTGCCCAATGAGTTCATCAAAATTAGTCGGGCGGTATTTTCTAGCCAATACTTCATGTGCTTCTTGCAAGTGTCGTCTCCCTTGTTTTATTGTAGTAATTTTAGCATTTTATGCGTTAAAATATTATTATTACTATCCTAAACCAAACTTAAGCATAGTAATAGTTAAAAATACCCCTCAAAAAAATAAAGATTTGATAATAGTGTATAAATATGGTAAAATTAATACATAATAAAATATACATAAAAAGGATAACATATGGGAGCAACAGTAAGAAAAAATTTTGTGTTTGACAAACAGATTTCTATGTATCTTGAAGAACTAGCCAAAGATACAAAACAGTCAATGACTGCTTTGGTACAAGAGATGATTGAAAATCGCTACAAGCAGATAAAAGCAAAAAAACGAATCCAAGCATTTAACCGATTAAAAGGTTCTGCAACAGGTCTGCTTGGCGATACTTCTATTCAATCCATCAAGGCTAGTCGTGAACTATAAAAAAGTTTTTTTAGATGCAAATATTATTCTTGATATATATGATGAGAAAAGAGCTTTTCACAAAGAGAGTTCAGAAATAATCTCTCTATTTTTACAAGAAACTGATGTAGAACTTTTTACCTCTTGCGATATTATTACGACTTTGTATTATGTTCTTTCAAAAAAAGGGAAGATAGATGCCTTAGACTCTATCTTTGATGTGAACGAACTCTGTAGTGTTGTTGAATTTGCAAACTTGGAGATAGAAGAGAGTTGTAAGCTTATGAAGAAAAATAAAAAATTCACTGATTTAGAGGATACTATTCAGTATGTCATTGCTAAAAAAGCTTCTTGTGATTTAATATTATCTAATGATAAGAAGTTTGTTTCTGATGAAATAGTGCTGATGAGTAGTAAAGAGTTTTTACAGAAGTTTTAAATATATTACCTCTTTGTGCGTAAGAGTCAAACTCATCCAAACTTGCAGCCGCAGGAGAGAGTAGGGCTACTTCATCTTTTTTGAGTGCTTTATCTATGGCATCGACTGCATTTAGTAGATTGTTACATTTTTGATGTGTAATGTTGTACTCTTTTGCAAGTGCAATAAGTCTCTCTTTATTGGAACCGATAGCATATATTTTGAGTTGCATCGGAGATAAAAATTCAAAAAGTTCATGTAAATCTACGCCTTTGTCATCGCCACCTAAAATAAGGTGAATAAAATTTTCTTTATAGCGTTTAACGGCAGCAATAGTTGCATCCAGATTTGTTGCTTTTGTATCATTTACCCAGAGCCTGCCTTGTGCATCATAAAGCTCTTCTTGCCGATGTGGGTCAAGTTTAAAACTATTTATTTTTGTATAATCTATTTTTTCAAATAGTAATTTTTCTACTGCCATGGCTAAGAGTGCATCGAGTAAAAATGCTCCTTGAAACTTTACTTTTTGCATATCAATGTCAAAATGGTTTGCTAAATCAGACTCACTTTCATAAGTGATGATTTGTGCTTTTGTGCTTATGTTAGCATATTTTTTAGGAATAATGGCAATATCATCTGCTTGCATCATAGCGAGTGGTTTGAGTTTGGCTTCTTCATACGCCTTCATACTTCCATGCCAACTCAAATGGTCAGGGCTTAGAGGAAGTAAAACATAAATATTTGGTTTTGCTTGTGTGGTGTAGTGCATAGTAAATGAGCTTGTCTCAAGTATCCAAATATCTTTATTTTGATTGAGTAATCCTAATGGAGTACCTATATTTCCACCTGCAACTGCACCTCTACTTGCAAGAAGATGTGTCATCATCTGCGTTGTAGTAGTCTTTCCGTTTGTCCCACTTATCCATATTTTAAAAGGTTTAGTATCTTTGAAAATATCATATTCACTTATGAGATTTGTAGCTTTTTTTATAAGTGGATTTGAGGGTGCAATTCCTGGTGAAGTGATTTCAAAATCGTAAGTATCACTCTTAAAAGTAGAAGAGGGCTTAATGGTGTTGCCTGCATCTTTATACTCTTTTTCGCATTTATCATCATAAAAGGTACAGTTTTGTAAATGCGTTGCAACTGCTTTTGTTGTCTTTGCATACCCAAAAATTGCAATGTTTTTTTTACTTTTTTTATCTTTCATAAAGCCACCTTTGTGCAGTTTTTCTAAGTGCTTCTGGATTTTCTGAGGCAAAAAACTTGAGCTTAGTATCTTCATACTTCTCTTCAAGATGAAATTCCTTTTTCAAATACTCTACAATAGCATTGCCAGAGTGAATAAGCATTGTTTTTTCTTTAAAATAGTCTCGTATTTGCTTCTCAATAAGTGGAAAATGGGTACATCCAAGAATGAGAGCATCAGGAATTTTTACATCTTTAAAATAATGTTCTAAAGTTGCATTTAAAATAGCTCCCTCAAATATCTCCTCTTCAACAAGTGGTACAAAAAGAGGAGTGGCTTTTGCTTGAAGTTTATGAAACCCAAGTGCCTTGAGTCTATTTTCATAGGCTTTTGAGTTGATTGTAGCTTTTGTGCCTATAATAAAAATATTTGATGATTTTTGAGTAACTGCGTTTGCTGTTGCAAGAACGCCTGCTTCTACAACACCAACAATAGGACAAGATGCACTCTCCCTCATCTCAGTAAGTGCATACGCACTCACTGTGTTACAAGCAACAATAATAAGGTCAATGTCGAAGTTTTTGAAAAATTCTACGGCTTCAATTCCATAGCGAATTATGGTGTTTTTGTCTTTACTTCCATAAGGGACACGAGCAGTATCTCCGAAGTAAATAATCTCTTCAAAGAGTTTGTGTGCAAGTAAGGATTTAACAACACTTAATCCTCCTATGCCACTATCAAATACGCCAACTTTCACGATTTATTTGTCTGCGTTCATACTTAAAAGAAACTCTTCGTTTGTCGCTTTTTTGCCCATTGTATTGTAGATAAATTTAAGTGCTTCTACCTCATTATCTTGTTTGTGGAGCATTTGGCGTAAAATAAATACTTTTTGTAATATTTCAGGACCGATAAGAAGTTCATCTTTACGAGTACCAGATTTTAGAATGTCAATGGCAGGGAATATGCGTCTCTCTGCAATTTTTCTATCAAGTACCACTTCCATATTTCCTGTACCTTTGAACTCTTCAAAGATAACTTCATCCATACGGCTTCCAGTATCTACAAGTGCCGTTGCAATGATGGTTAAACTACCACCATTTTCAATATTACGAGCAGCACCAAAGAAACGCTTAGGACGGTGAAGGGCATTTGCATCAACACCACCTGAAAGCACTTTACCACTTGATGGAGTCACGGTGTTGTAGGCACGAGCAAGACGAGTAATAGAGTCAAGTAAAATGACAACATCACGACCAAGCTCAACACGGCGTTTTGCTTTTTCAATAACCATCTCTGCCACTTTTACATGGTTTTTTGCAGGCATATCAAAAGTTGAACTGTAAACCTCACCTTTTACTGAACGCTCCATATCTGTAACCTCTTCAGGGCGTTCATCAACAAGGAGAACCATTAAATCAACTTCAGGATGGTTTTTTGTAATTCCATGTGCAATTTCTTTTAAAAGTTCTGTTTTACCACTTCTTGGTGGTGCAACAATAAGTCCACGCTGTCCCTTTCCAATAGGGCAAAAAAGGTCCATCATCCGACCAGTTAGCCCTTTTTCTCGGTACTCAAGTTTGAATTGTTCTGTTGGATAAAGTGGTGTTAAGTTTTCAAAAAGTGGTCTTTTTTTACTCTCTTCTGGTGGGAGGGAATTTACTGCTTCTATCTTAATAAGTGCATAGTATCGCTCTTGATCTTTAGGAGGTCTTACTTGCCCAGTTACTACATCTCCATTTCTAAGTGCAAAGCGTTTTATTTGTGTATTTGAGACATAGGCATCATTAATACTTTCATTGAAACTTTGGTCAATAGAACGGATAAAACCATAGCCATCTTGCATAATTTCTAAAATACCACTAAAGAGGATAAACCCACCCTGTGCCGTTTGTGCTTTTAAAATTTCAAAAATAACATCTTGGCGTTTAAGCTCATTTGGATGTTCAACACCAAGTTTTGTTGCCATATCAACAAGATCACCAATACTTTTTGTACGGAGTTCTTCAACACTAGAACCTTTTACAGGTGTATGTGTTCTTGAATTGTTATTTTTTCTGTTGTTATTATTTTTTGGATTTTTTTGGACTTTCTTAGCTTGTTGTGTAGATGAAGTGCTTTCGCTCATAGTAGTAACTGCCTTAACTTTTTTGGATTTTGTTGCAGGAAAGATTAAAATATATTTTTGAGTATATATCTATTTGTATGTGAAATTTTACAATAACTTTACAGCGAATGTCAAGCTTAGGAATTTTTTACTAGCAATTATGCTTGTAAAATAGCTACTTTAAGCGAACAATTAATATAATAAATAAAAGTTATGAAGGTAAAAGGGAATAAAATGCAATTATTAAAATTAAGTGCTGTTGGGGTATTAATATGTGCATTGTCAATGGTGGCGAATGCTAGTGAAAATAAACCGAAGCGTGAACTAAAAAACAATATGATGGTGAAAATAAACATTAAGCCGAAATCTGCTGATACTATTGAAGATGCTTTTAAAAAAGGGATTTTCTACGGCCGTTTACGAGCAAATGACTTTATTTGGGACTGGAAGAATGAAACAACAAAAACAAAAGATAATAAGGCTCTTGGTTTAGGTGGAAGTATGATCTATCAAACTGCCTTTTATAGAGGTTTAAGTGCGAAGGCTGGACTCTACTATACAAGTAGCCCCTTTTCATGCTTGAGAGAAGATGCTTCTGATGTGAAATATTTAAAGGCAGGGAAAGATACCATTAGTCGTTATCAGGTTGCAAATGGTGGAGCATGGTCGTATGCTGTACTCGCACAGGCAAATATTGAGTATAAATATTCAAAAACACAACTTAGAGTTGGGCGTCAAATATTTGAGAGTTTTTTAACAAAATCAAATGATACAAAGATGATTCCAAATACTTTTGAAGGTTATACATTTCAGACAAAAGAGTTGGCAAATACACGCATAAGAGTTGCATACTTTACTGCACAAAAATTGCGTGACCATACCACTTTTCATGATGTACTTACTTTTAAAAATTCTGCAGGAGAGTCGTGGGGAAATAATGATGATTCTGCCGTACATAAAGGTTTAAGCTATGCAAATTTTAAAGCTGCAGGCAAAGATGTACATCATGAACTTATTATTGTTGACGCACAAAATAAATCTCTTAAAAATTTAAAAGTAAATGTAACTTATGGTGCTGTTCCTGATGTTATCTCGTCATTGACGGGTGAACTCAACTATAAAATAGATTTGGGAAGTGGGTACTCACTTACTCCTGGTGCTAGATATATGCAACAGTTTGACAATGGTGGAGGTAAAATTGGGGGTGCTTCTTTAAAGGGAAAATTGGCTGGAAAAAGGGGGGCTTTACTTGGGTATAAAGATGCAAATTCGCTAAACAGTTCAATATGGATGGCGCGTTTGGTACTCAAAAAAGGTCCACTAAAAGCAAAAGTAGGCTACTCTGCTGTTGCAGATGCAGCAGATATTGTAGCACCATGGCGTGGATTTCCTACAGGTGGATATACTCGTGCTATGGGGCAATACAACTGGTATGCAAATACAAAGACATGGGATATTGAAGCAAATTATGATTTTGATAAAGCAGAGCTAATAACAGGATTTAGTGCGATGCTTCGTTATGCTATGCAAAACTTTGATGCAGCAAAACAAGTAGCAGGTGTGCAAGCTGATAGTAATGTTGTACAAATAGATTTGCGCGAAAACTTTAAAAATGGTTTGTATGCAAAAGTGCGTATTGGTTTAGTGAATGCAGACAGGCGTGTCGGCAGTATAGACAAAGATTCATATAACGAATACCGTTTTGAATTAAACTATCTGTTTTAAATTGCAAGTACAACATTCATAATAAATGTGTTAAAATACTGCTATGAAAAACAGATATAAAATTTTAATTACGAATGATGATGGATATGATGCAAAAGGTTTACAAGAGTTGCACAAAGCACTCTGTGAACTTGAAGATGTTTCAGTAGTTGTTGTTGCCCCTGCAAATGAAAAATCAGCATGTGGACACTCTTTGACTTTGACCAAGCCACTGCGTTTTGTTGGTTTGCAAGAGAACTTTTTTAAACTTGAAGATGGTACGCCCTCGGATTGTGTTTATCTCTCTTTGAGTACAATATTTCAAGATGAAAAGCCTGATTTAGTGGTGAGTGGCATCAATCGTGGCTCAAATATGGGCGAAGATATTACCTATAGTGGTACGGCTGCAGGTGCTATGGAAGCTGTTTTGCATGGTGTTCCTGCTATTGCAATTTCACAGGTAATGGATTTTACAAAGGCAAATGGGGATTTTTCTTTAGCATGTGATACTATTAAAAAAATAGTAACAAAAATACGAAAAGATGATTTTCCTTTAGGTGATAGAGAGTTTCTAAATATAAATATTCCTCCAGAAATGACAAATGCACAGATGAAAATCACCTATGCTGGCTATCGTATTTATGCAAATGATTCTGAAATTCATCGTAATCCTCGTGGTGAAGCGCATTATTGGTTAGGCTTACATCCTCTTAATTTTAAAGCACGAAGTGGTAACTCTGGTATGAGTGATTATGAGGCTATTCGTGATGGATATATCTCAATTACACCAATTATGCTTGATTTAAGTGCTTACAAAAGTATGAAAAAGTTAGAGGATTGGCTCTAAAAATGTCAAAATATAGCCGTATAAAATTACTTTTGCAAGAGGATTTTAAAAAGCTTGAAGATGCTAAAATTATTCTTCTTGGTGTTGGTGGGGTAGGTGGATTTTGTTTGGAATGCCTCTATCGAAGTGGTGTGAAAAATATTACTATTGTTGATTTTGATAGTTATGATGCTTCCAATCAAAATCGTCAAATATACTCAGAACTGCATGAAAATGAGATAAAAGTTGAGGCACTTCAAAAACATTACCCTGAAGTTGAGATTATAAACAGACGCATAGATGAAGAGTGGGTGAGAGCGTTTGATTTTGAGCCTTATGATTTGGTGCTTGATGCCATAGATGATAGAAATGCAAAGCTTGCACTTGCTCAGAAGTGTTACAAAAAGCTTATCTCCTCTTTTGGAAGTGCAAAACGGATTGACCCAACAAAGATTTTAGTAGATGACATTTGGAAAAGTTATGGTGATAAATTTGGTTCAAAAATTCGATATGAGTTAAAAAAACGAGGATTTAAAAAGAAGTATAAGGTGATTTTTTCTTCTGAAGAGGTCGTTACAAAAGAGAATGGGAGTTTTGTGGGCGTGACTGCTTCGTTTGGGCTTACCATGTGTGCAGAGGCAATAAAAGAGATAAGGAAGAAGAGTAGTGTTTGAATTTTTAGATAGCGATTGGTTTAATATAAGCTTACAAATTGTTTTTATAGTGGCATTGATTTATGATGTAAGAAGATACCGTCAAACAAAGAAAAATGAGTATATCATCAATATTGTCTTAACTATTGGATTTGCTATATGGGTACTTTACCCTTACTATATCTCTTATACAGGGTGGAATGAAAAACAAAAGAGTGAAATGCTCTCACACTGCACGGGCGATGAAAATTCCACAAAACTTTGTAAATGTCTTGATGATACAACTTTTAAAAATTACACTTATGAAGAGTATAAAAAGATAGATACAAATTCGAGTGATTATAAAGATTTTCTAAAAGATGCAAAGGATGATTGTCTTGATGATTCATGGTTTTAATGTAGAAGATGATTTAGTATGTGAAGGCATTATCGGTGATGGTTGTGGTGGGGGAAGGTTGTTTATAGTGCAAGATGAAAAGCTACAAGCATACGACCCACAAACGCAGTCGTATATAGTGCTTTTAGAAGATGTGCTAAACGCAGTGAAAATTTCTAAATCAGCATGTTTAATAAAAATAGTATGTAAAAATGAGACAATTTGTTTTGATTTGTCAAAACTTGAAAAAGTAAGTTAAAATTTTCGCTATAATTTAAAAAATAAATATAAAAGAGAATAAATATGCAAAAAATTGAACCAATGACACTCTTTGGCTATGAAAAGCTTCAAGCTGAAGTAAAAGATTTAAAAGAAGTAAAACGACCTGGCGTTGTAAAAGCTATTGAAGAGGCACTTGAACATGGGGATTTAAAAGAAAATGCTGAATACCATGCTGCAAAAGAGATGCAAAAAAATATTGACAACCGTTTAGCAGAACTTCAAGAGATATTAGGACAATCTCAAATAGTAGATCCAAGTCAACTCGAACACGCAAAAGTGAGCTTTGGCTCAACTGTTGTAATGACAAATCTTGATACAGATGAGCAAGTGACATATACTATAGTAGGTGGTTCTGAATCAAATCCAGATATAGGGCTTATCTCGTTTAATTCACCTCTTTCAAAACAGTTGCTTGGAAAAGAGGAGGGTGATGAAGTAAAATTTCGTCTTCCTGGTGGAGAAAAAGAGTTTGAGATTGATGAAGTGAAATACCAAGAAATAGTATTTGAGACAAAATAGTTATGAGTAATAAGATGCAAAAAATAGGCGTTGGAATTGTTGGAGCAACAGGCTATACAGGACTTGAACTTGTAAAAATGCTTGTGAAGCATCCTATTTTTGATTTAGTTTATATTGCAAACTCTGAGGGTGGTTCGACTATAAATAAATTGCATCCTTCTTTAAATGGTGTTTGTGAAGATACCGTGAAAAAAGCAGATATTGCAGAAATTTCTCAATGTTGTGAGCTTGTATTTTTAGCTCTGCCACATAAAACTGCCATGGCATATGTAAAGCCACTTATTGCAAATGGGGTGAAAGTAGTTGATTTGTCTGCTGATTATCGTCTGCCTTTAGATATATATGAGGAGTTTTATTGTCCTCATACGGACAAAGAAAATCTCTCTCATGTTGTTTATGGTTTGCCTGAACTCAACCGTGAAGCACTTAAAAGTGCGAAGCTTGTAGCAAATCCAGGATGTTTTCCTACCTCTGCCATTTTAGGATTACTCCCATTTTTGAAAAAACGAGTAGCAAATACACCCATTATCATTGATGCAAAAACAGGTGTAAGTGGGGCAGGAAAAAAATTAAGCGAAGTGACACATTTTGTAAATGTAAACGATAATTTATTTGCGTATAATCCTCTTGGACACCGTCATGCTCCTGAAATCGCTCAAAAAGTAGGCGTTTCGTTTGATGAGGTGCATTTTGTGCCACATTTAGTGCCTATTACTCGTGGGATGTTAAGCTCTATCTATATTCAAGTAGAATCTGAATTTGATGCCGTGGCATTACTTAAAGAATTTTACAAAGATGAGCAGGGTATTCGAGTGAGTGAAGTGCCAGTAAATATGAAAAATGTTGCTGGAACAAACTTCTGTGACATCTATGTTAAACGCAAGGGTAATATGCTTTTTATCTCTTCTGCTATTGATAACCTTATGCGTGGAGCGTCCTCCCAAGCCCTTGTAAATGCAAATATTATGATGGGACTTGATGAAAATATGGCAATTCCAAATATAGCCTATGTCCCATAATGCTTTAATGCTTAAAGAGGGGGCATTTGTTGTCTCTGATGCGCATTACTCTCACCGAAGAGAGGAGCTTCTTGATTTTATAAAAGCGATTCACTCTAAAACTCTTCTACCAACACAGCTTATTTTGATGGGGGATATCTTTGATGCTCTTTTTGGAGGTATTGATTATACTTACAAAGACAATCAAGAGATGCTTTCGCTTTTGAATACTATCTCACAAGAGATAGAAGTGATATATCTTGAGGGAAATCATGATTTTAATCTTGTAAAACTCTTTCCAGAAGTTATAGTTGTACCTATTCAAAACCAACCTATCAAAGCAATGCTACAAGACAAAACAATCTATTTGGCACATGGCGATTTTGATGGGGATAGCTTTTATAAGGCATACACTGCGTTTATTCGTAATCCTTTTAACCTTTTTATTTTGAAATATATTGATATATTTTTTAATCATGCTATTTTAAAAAATGTAGAAGGGCATTTGGGAAAAAAAGATGATTGCAATACATTTACAGGCTTTTGTGGGTTTATAAAAAAGCGTCTTAGGGGCAGATTTGATTGTGATTTTTTTATTGAAGGGCATTTTCATCAAAATATTTCTTTTGAAGTAGATGGCTTTAAATATATAAATTTAGCAGCTTTTGCATGCAATCAAAGATATTTTATTATAAAATACTCAAATAGTAATACTGTTTTAATAGAACAGAAATTTTCAAGGGGAAAATAGTTATGGATGATAAATCATTAAAAGTTGGTTCTAATGAGATGGAACTGGTCGATTTTCGTATATTTAAACAAGAAGATGATGCTGTATATGAAGGTATATATGGAGTGAATGTCTCTAAGGTTAGAGAGATTATTAAAATTCCTCATTTAACAGAACTTCCAGGAACACCAGATTTTATAGAGGGAATTTTTGATCTTCGTGAAGTGGTTATTCCTGTTGTAAACCTTGCCAAATGGATGGGAATAAAAACTCCAGAGAGTGTGCGTGAAAGTTCATGCATTATCATTACAGAATTTAATAATGTTCTTATTGGTTTTGTGGTGCATGAAGCAAAAAGAATTAGAAGAATTAGCTGGGGGGATATAGAACCAGCTTCTTTTATGAATAGTTCTGCAGGTATGGACAGTAGTAAAATTACAGGAGTCACAAAGATAGAAGGTGACAATGTACTCCTTATTCTTGACCTTGAGAGTGTTGTTCAGGAGTTAGGTTTGTATGAACCTGAAACAGATAATGAACCAGATAAAATAGAGACTTTTAATGGTTTGGCTATGGTTCTTGATGATAGTACAACAGCTCGAAAAATTGTAAAAGATGCTTTGCAAAAGATGGGATTTCATGTTGTTGAAGCTATGGATGGGGTAGAGGGACTTTCTAAACTTGATGATTTGTATGAGACTTATGGAGAGGAACTTTCACATAAACTTAAAATTATTATTTCAGATGTTGAGATGCCAAAAATGGATGGTTTTCACTTTGCTGCAAAAGTAAAAGAAGATGAGAGGTTTTCTACCATTCCAATAGTTTTTAACTCTTCAATTAGTGATAGTTTTAGTGAAGAAAGAGGTGAAAAAGCAGGTGGAGAGGCTTATTTAGTTAAGTTCCAGGCAAGTTCATTTTATGATGAAGTATCTCGTGTAGTGAATGCACATATAAAAAAATAGGAGTATAAATATGGATGAATTTCAAGAAATATTACAAGATTTTTTAGTTGAATCATTTGAACTTGTAGAAAAATTAGATGAAGATTTGGTAGAATTAGAATCAAATCCTGAAGATTTGGAACTGCTTAACGGAATTTTTCGTGTAGCACATACGGTAAAGGGTGCTTCATCATTTTTAAATTTTGATGTATTAACACATCTTACACACCATATGGAAGATGTATTGAACAAAGCAAGACACGGTGATTTGATAATTACTCCTGATATTATGGATGTTATTTTAGAATCCATTGACCTTATGAAAGCACTTTTAGAGACAATTCGTGATACGAGTGCAGATGAAGGCATTGATGTTTCAGCATGTGTGGCACGACTTGATAAAATAAGTAATGGAGAGGCTCCTTCTGATGCTACTGTAGAACCAGAAGAAAAATCTGAACCAGAGAGTGTTGTTGAAGAGGCACCTGCTGAAGAAGAGGAACCAGATTATGATAATATGGATCCTGATGAGGTTGAAGCAGAGATAGAACGACTTTTAGCACAACGACAGTCTGAAGATAAAGCAAAAAGAGATGCAAAAATTGCTGCAGGTGAAGCTGTCCCAACTATGCCAGAAGTAGAAGATGAAGAGAAAAAAGAAGAAGAACCAAAAGTAGAGAAAAAAGAGGAAAAAGTAGTAGCTAAAAAAGTTCCAGCTCCTGTAAAAAAAGAACAGAAATCTGCTAATAAAGAGAGTGCTAAAGCCGCAGCACCTACAAAGCGAACTCCTGCGGCAGTTGAGCAGACTATTCGTGTAGATGTGAAGAGACTTGACCATCTTATGAACCTTATTGGTGAGCTTGTTCTTGCTAAAAATAGACTGATGAAAATCAATGAAGATGTAGAAGAACGGTATGAGGGTGAAGAGTTTTTAGAAGAGCTTACGCAAGTTGTCTCTATTGTCTCTCTTGTCACTACAGATTTACAGATTGCCGTTATGAAAACGAGAATGCTTCCAATTGGAAAAGTATTCAATAAATTTCCAAGAATGATTCGTGATTTATCTCGTGAACTCAATAAAAAAATTGAGCTTGTATTAGCTGGTGAAGATACAGAACTTGACAAATCATTGGTTGAAGAGATTGGCGACCCTCTTGTGCATATTATTCGTAATTCATGTGACCATGGAATTGAAACGCCTGAAGAGAGAACGGCAAAAGGGAAACCAGAAGGTGGAACGATTAGTCTAAAAGCCTACAATGAAGGAAATCAAATCGTCATACAAATTGATGATGATGGTAAAGGGCTTGATCCTCAAATGCTCAAAGAGAAATCTTTTGAAAAAGGTATTATTACTGAAAAAGAGATGGATAATATGAGTGATAAAGAGGCATTTACTCTTATCTTTAGACCAGGATTTTCAACAGCAGCGGCAGTAACAAGCGTTTCTGGTCGTGGCGTTGGAATGGATGTTGTGAAAACAAACATTGAAAAACTTAATGGAATGATAGATATTGAAAGTGTGGTAAATGTTGGGACAACGATTAAGTTGAAAATTCCTCTTACGCTTGCCATTATTCAAGCACTTTTAGTTGGTGTGCAAGAGGAACATTATGCTATTCCTTTAGCTTCTGTACTTGAGACTGTACGAATTTCTAAAGATGAAATATACACAGTAGAAGGTAAAAGTGTTATGAGACTTCGTGATGATGTTCTCTCTTTGGTACATATTGGCGATATTTTTGAAGTTGAACGCATCTTGGATGCAAGTGAGCATGCTTATGTTGTTGTTTTAGGATTAGGAACAAGTAAACTTGGACTAATTGTTGATACACTTGTTGGGCAAGAGGAGATTGTTATTAAATCTCTTGGTGATTATCTTAAAGGTATAGAAGGCGTTGCTGGTGCTACAATTCGTGGTGATGGTGGTGTCACTCTTATTGTGGATGTAGCTGCTTTAATGAATATGGCAAAAGATGTAAAAAATAGTGCATTAAATAGTTCTACAGAAGGCAGTTCAGCAGTTAAAGAAAAAACGAAGGCTAGTGATTATACTGTGATGATAGTTGATGATTCTAAAACAGATAGAACGATTATGCGTAAAGCACTTGAGCCTATGGGCATAACGCTAGTAGAAGCAGCTGATGGTCAAGAAGCCTTAAATATTTTAAAATCAGGTGACTATAATTTTGATGCAATGCTTGTAGATATTGAGATGCCGAGAATGGATGGCTATACTTTAGCAACAGAGATAAAAAAATACAATAGATACAAAAATTTACCTCTTATTGCAGTAACATCAAGGACAAGTAAATCAGACAGAATGCGTGGCGTTGAATCTGGAATGGTAGAGTATATTACAAAACCATATTCAGCAGATTACTTAGCGAGCGTAGTACAAAGAAATGTGAATTTTAAAGCGGAGTTTTTATAATGGGTGATAAATTAAAACAGATTATTGATAAGCAAAGTGAACAAAAAAATGGTGTGGTTGAACAACTTGATGATGTGGTGCAACTCGTCGGTTTTATGATAGGCGATGAAGAGTATGCAGTGCCTATTTTAGCTATTCAAGAAATTATTAAACCTTTTGCTTGGACGCGTGTGCCACAAGTTCCTAATTACATTTTAGGTGTTTTTAATCTTCGTGGTGCAGTTATTCCTCTTCTTGATTTAAGAACAAAGTTTGGTCTTACACCAAAAAATCAGGGAGAAGATACTCGTTTTGTTGTGTTGCGTCATGGTGATGATGTTGCAGGGTTTGTGATTGATAGACTTACAATGGCTATTAGACTTAAAAAAGAGAATATTGGAGCAGCCCCTGATGCAGTAGGTGGTGATGATAGTATTATTGAAGGTGTTGGAAAACAGGCTGATAAAATTATTACTATTCTTAAAGTAAATAAACTTTTAGAGAGAACTTTTTAAGTAGATGTATGAAAAAAGTTTTTAGCATCGAGTGTAGTGATGTAAATCTTCTTCTCAAATTTGAGGGGAAGGTGAATCTCTATGAAGTACCAAAGTATGAAAAAAAACTTGCCAAAGTACAAACAAATAGCATAAAAAACATTACTATTGATCTTTCAAATGTAGTTGAAATAGATACGACGGTCGCTATTTTTATTTATAATATTCAAAAGAAGTTTGCTTCTAAAAAAGTGAATTTAGTCTGTTATGATGAAAAGCTCCTTAGCACTTTAGAATTAGTGCAAGAAAACATGTTGCATTATAATGAAAATGTAAAACCAAAAAAACTCTCTTTTTTACAAAAGATAGGCAAGATTTTTTATGATTATTATGATGGTCTTACTGCGTTTATATCATTTTTTGGACAACTCTTTGCCTCTAATTTACGCTATTTAACTTCGTTTAAAAATATAAGATATAAAGAGATTGCTTTTGAAATAAATGAGAGTGCCATAAAAGCTTTGCCTATTGTAGCTCTTACAAGTTTTCTTATAGGGCTTGTTATAGCCTATCAATCTGCGTATCAATTAAAAATTTATGGAGCAAATATTTACATTGTAGATATGCTTGGTATCTCTATTTTTAGAGAATTAGCTCCTGTAATTACGGCTATTGTCATTGCAGGACGGAGTGGCTCTGCTTTTGCTTCTCAAATAGGTGCTATGAAAATTACGCAAGAACTTGATGCTATGAAGACTATGGGATTTGAACCTTTTGCATTTTTAGTGCTACCTCGTATAATTGCTTTAATTATTATGATGCCAATTCTGATTTTTGTGGCTGATATTATGGCTATGATTGGTGGTATGATAGTTGCAAATGTAGATTTATCTATCTCTCCAGAACTTTTTATAGAAAGATTTTCTCAGGTAGTTGCTGCAAAGCACTTTTTTGTAGGTATTGTGAAAGGACCATTTTTTGCATTTTTAATTGCTTCTATTGGTATTTATAGAGGTTTAATGGTAAAAGATGATACACAAAGTATAGGTTTTAATACAACTAAAAGTGTTGTTGAAGCTATTTTTGCAGTAATAGTATGTGATGCAATTTTTTCCATAGCTTTTACAAATTTAGGGATATAAATGCAGATGATAAAGGTTGAAAATGTAGTGACTGCGTTTGGCAATAGAATAATTCACGATGGACTTAATTTTACAATTAAAAAAGGTGAAATCTATGGGCTTTTAGGACCTAGTGGATGCGGAAAAACGACACTTCTTCGTGAAATGGTAATGTTACAAAAAATCAGAAGTGGAAAAATAAAAATTTTAGGAAAGGATGTTGCAAATATACGACGAAAGGATGCTCAAAATCTTCGCAGACAATGGGGTGTACTTTTTCAATTTGGTGCGTTGTTTTCTTCTCTTACGCTTGCTGAAAATATTGCACTCCCTTTGGTAGAATATACGAGATTATCTAAAAAGATGATAGATGAAATTGTTGCGTTTAAATTAAGTATTGTAGGTTTGAAACAGAGTGATGCATATCTTTACCCCTCAGAAATAAGTGGTGGAATGAGAAAAAAGGCAGGCTTAGCGCGTGCATTAGCGATGGATCCAAAACTCCTCTTTTTAGATGAGCCTACAAGTGGGCTTGACCCTATCTCTGCGAGAGAATTTGATGCACTTATTTTAAAACTTCGTGCGATGCTTGGACTTACTGTCGTTATGGTAACGCACGATTTAAGTTCCATATATGATACTTTGGATAGAGTAGCTATAATAGATAATAAAAAAATTGCTTATGAGGGTACTTTAGATGATATTGCATCCGTAAAAAGTGAATTTGTACAAACTTTTTTTAGAGAGAAACTATGAACAATAAAGTAAATTACACCTTAATAGGATTTTTAGTTTTAGTTGGTTTTGTGATGATGTTAGGTTTTACTTACTGGCTTTTAAAGCCATCATCAAAAGATGAAATGAAAAAATACACTATCTATTTTAATGAATCAGTTGCTGGATTAAATCTTAATGCTCCTGTTAAATACAGAGGTATCCATGTAGGAAAAGTTATAAAGTTGCGTATTAATCCATCAAATATAGAACAGGTTGAAGCAACGGTCGATATTTTAAAGACAACACCTATTAAAGAGACTACTGTTGCTAAATTAACATCACAGGGAATAACAGGGCTTACTTATGTAAATCTTAGTTTGGGTGCAAATTCTGCTCCTCTTTTGAAGCGTAAAAAAGGAGAAAAATACCCAGTAATTAAATCTGTTCCCTCTCTTTTTAAAGATGTTGAAAAATCTTTGGGAGGACTCTCTGAACAACTCTCTAATACTCTTGAAAAAACAAATACATTTTTAGATGAGTCAAATCGTGATGAAGTGCGTAAAATACTTAAAAATACAGCAACTGTTTTAGAGCATGTTGATATGTTGTTAAATGAAAAAACCATAAATAAAATACAAAAAAGTATTGATAATTTAGCACTTTTTAGTGCAGAATTAATACAAATTACTCCAAAAGTAGATGGTTTTATTAGCAATAGTATTTTATGGGAAAATAAAATGAGTAACTCTTTTGCATCTATTGAAAATAGTTATAAGACTATGGGCGTAACAATGGATAATATGGCACTCTCTTTTTCTAATGTTCAAAAAAATATGAAAGATGTTTCCATTAATCTTGTTCCAACACTCAATACAAGCCTTTTACAAATGCAATCAACAATGATAGAGTTTAATGAATTGCTTCGTGAGTATAAACGCAGTCCAAGTGATATTTTATTTAAAAAGACAAAAGTAAAAAGGGGACCTGGTGAAAAGTAAAGTTTTAATAGTGGCATTGCCACTCTTATTTGGAGCATGTAGCTCTCCTAGCCCAGCCTTACAAGAGTATATTGTAACTCCAAAAGTTTCAGTAGCACAGGCTAAAACAAGTAAATATAGAAAAAAAATAGTAAAAGTTGCTAGTGTATATGCTGGAGATGATTTACACTCTCGTAGTATGTTTTATGTAGAAAATGGTATGAAAAAATTTGCGTATGCTTCTTCAGAATGGGCAGAATCACCACAAAAATTTGTGCATAAAGAGGTGATGCAAATGCTAGCACAAACGAAACTCTTTGGTTTTGTGCAACTACCAAGTTCTAAGGTAGAGAGTGATTTTATTTTAGAGACAAGATTAAATGATTTTACGCAGTATTTTGAAGAGGATAATAAAAAATCTTATGTTGTAGCGTCTATAACTTTTACACTTGTAAATAGCAAAAAACATACAATAGTAGCAAGTAAAACTTTTTCTTCAAAAGTAGATGCAAGTTCTTTAAACGCAGTAGGTGGGGTAAAAGCACTCTCTGTTGCATTAAAAGAGGTTCTAAGTGATGCTTCTGTATGGATAGCAAAGGTTGCTCAATGATTAGTCAAAAAGAATATATAAAACGCAGAAAAGAGTTGGCAAAGAGTTTGCAAATTAATTCTATGGCTCTTCTTTTAAGTGCTACACAAAAAACCCGTTCTCATGATACGGAGTTTCCTTATAGACAAAATAGCAACTTTTACTATTTAAGTGGTTTTAAAGAAGATAATTCGGCCTTGCTTATTGTTAAAACAAAGGAGTCCATAAAAGAGTACTTTTTTGTGGCAAAAAAAGAGCCTCAAATGGAGTTATGGACAGGGAAAAGGCTTGGAGTCGAAAAAGCAAAAGAGATTTTTAATTTTGATGATGTTTTTGAATTTACTCAACTTAAAGAAAAAATGAGTGAATTGAGTGCAGGTATAGACTCTTTTTATTATGATTTTGAGGAGAGCCAAGAGCGATTAGCATCGTTGAAATCGGAGTTAAAAAGTGTCGAATGCTTTTATAATTTTGCTCCTCTCATTAGTGAGTTGCGTTTAATAAAGTCAAAGCCAGAGATAGAGCTTATAAAAAAGGCAATAAACATCACAAAAGAGGCACATCATCGTGCTATGCAAGTGAGTAGTAAACTTACTTATGAGTACCAACTTCAAGCTGAAATAGAGTATATTTTTAAGAAAAATGGGGCATATAGTGATGCTTATACCTCTATCGTTGCTTCTGGCAATGGAGCCAATACGCTTCACTATATCTCAAATGATAAAGTTTTAAAAAAGAAGAGCCTTATTTTAATAGATGCTGGATGTGAATATAACTACTATGCAAGTGATATTACTCGTACAATTCCTGTAAGTGGAGTCTTTAATGATGCTCAAACAGAACTTTATGAACTTGTTTTACGCGTCAATAAGGCTATTATTAAAATGATACGACCAAAAGTTTTGCGTAGTAAATTACAGAGAAAATCAGAAGAATTACTTTGTCAGGGAATGGTAGAGTTAGGAATTTTACATGGAAACTTTCAAGAGCTTTTAGATGCAAAAGCACATAAAAAATATTATCCTCATGGCATAGGTCATTGGATGGGTTTAGATGTGCATGATGCTTGTCCATATAAAGATAAAAATGGGAAAGAAATTCCACTAAAAGAGGGAATGGTTCTTACAATAGAACCAGGAATTTATCTCGATGCAGATGATAAAAGTGTTCCTAAAAAATACCGTGGTATTGGGATTAGAATTGAAGATGATATTTTAGTAACAAAAGAGGGATATGAAAATTTATCTGAGCAAATTGTTAAAGAGATAGAGGATATTACTCGTAAGAGTAACTCCAACCTGTAAGGCTCTTCTTTTTTGCTTCATCAAATGCAGTAGAATCTGCTAAAAAATCCATGACATACATAACCGTGTAGGGAATGCTTTTTTGATCTTCTGGCTTTATTAAAAGCATAGGCATTGGGGTATCTTGCTCTTTACTAATGGCAAATCCAACAGGCATAAGCTGACTCATTAGCTCTGCTGGTTTTGAAATGCTATTTTCATGTAAAAACTTCTCTAAAATAGCTTCTTGAATATCTTTTGGAAGTTGCTCATCTGTATTTAGAAAAATAGTAAAGTGAATCGGTGTCTCTTTGAAATGCTCTGGTGCAGGAGCAGCCATAATAATATACTCTACCTTTTCTAGGTGTTTTGCTATCTTATTAGTTGTTAAATATTGTTCTGTTTTAATTGTTTTTGCTTGCATATTTTCTCATCTCTCTATTTCTTAAAACGAAAATTTTCTTTTAGAAGTAAATCACGCAGTTTTTCCTGCATCTCTCCTTGAAATTCCATCCAGTTTTCTTTGTAACTTCCACCACAGCCAAGCTTTTTTTTGAGGCGTTTAAGCACTGCGTTTGCATCTTCTTTTTTAAGGTGAAACTCTCCCACAAGTGTAACAACTTTGCCTCTTCGTTTCTCTCTTTTAAAGACGAGAAAATGTTTTGAGGGTTCCTCTACTGTTGAAGATATTTTAGCTTTTTTGGGTGTTTGAACCTCTGCCCACTCATCTTTTATATCAGCACCAATAAAAAGATCAAGTTTTTTGCCTCTAGCCATTTAGATAACTTTTTGTGCCAATACACTCATGGCAGGCTGTTTATACGCTTTTGTTTGTAAAGCCTTTTCAATCTCTTGGAGTTTATATTTATTGTGATTATAAACAACAACAAGCACTTCATCACCAGTTTGTAAAAAGGTACTCCCCCCATAAGGAGTATATCTTGTTGCACCAATACTTATGATGAGATTTTTAGGATTATTACACGCTTTTATGTAGGCTTTAATATCTTCAAGTGGTCCAAAATCATTTTGAGTATTAATTTGATTAATAATCCAATCAAGCAGTTTTTGATTGAAGTAACTGTAGCCTTTTAGCTCTACATTCTCACCATAAGCCTTTAACTCATTATCACGGCGTAGATAACTACAAATGGAGTAACTCTCCATTGTGCCACCATCTTCAAAAATATCAAGAGGCAATAGCTCTTTTGCTAAACCTTTACTATTTTTACCCCAGTTCTTTTTATCACTGATTTTTTCTGCTCCAGCTACACGAATAGAAGCATCATTATATGCACCAAAATATTGTGGTGTGATGAAAATGAGCTTATCTTTTTCATAAGTGAGTTCACATAGAAGTGCCACTTCAGGTTCTGCTTGAATATTTTTTGCTTTGTTTGGAAGTTCTAAAGTGTCACAAGAGAGTGGAAATATAGAGAGTATTTCACGAGGACGCTCACTCTTATTTTGCTTGTTGCAGGGAAGGTAAAAAGCAAAGATGCCTTTAGGTGCTGTTTCATCTTCAGTAATGACATCTTTAAAATCTTCAAGTTCACCAGCCTGAGCTAAATGCAAAGCAAAATTTCCAGCAATTCCAAGCCCTAAATACTCTTTATAATCATTCATGATTAAATCTTTCCTGCTGCTCTATCTGCTGCAAATTCTTCATAAGAACCAGGAAAATCAATGTAAGTATGGTCTTCATGTAACTCAATAATACGAGTAGCAAAAGCATCAAGTAGCTCACGGTCATGAGAGACACAAATAACATTTCCACTAAATTCACGGAGCCCTTCACCAAGTGCAACAATAGCCTCAAGGTCAAGGTGGTTGGTAGGTTCATCAAGCACTAAAAAGTTTCCACCCTCAAGCATCATTTTACTTAGCATCATACGGTGTTTTTCTCCACCTGAAATACTTACAACTGATTTTTCTTGCTGTTCACCATTAAAAAGCATACGACCAAGACAGTTTCTTATTTCAGCAATTTCTCGTTTAGGGTCATAAGCACGGAGCCAATCATAAAGTGTTCCATCTCCTTCGATGATATCTGCCGTATCTTGTGGAAAATAGGAGTTTTCAATAGTAGCTCCCCATGTAACTTTTCCACCACAGCTCGGTTTTATCTCTTCCATTAATATTTTTACAAGTGTTGATTTACCAACACCATTTGCACCAATAATGGCAATTTTTTCACCAGGATTAACTTTGAAATTTACATCTTTTAACACTTCATTGTCACCATAAGAGTGGCAGATATGCTCAACATTTAAAGCTTCATCACCCATAGCGCGTTTTGCTTTAAAAACAATGGAAGGGTCACGGCGTGAAGATGGTTTTATCTCATCTATTTGGAGTTTGTCAAGTTGTTTTTGTCTTGAAGTTGCTTGTTTTGCTTTTGAAGCATTTGCACTAAAACGGCGAACAAAGGCTTCAAGTTGCTCTTTCTCTTTTTGTTTTTTAGCATTGTCAAGTTCCATCTGTTTTGCCATAACATTTGCAGCAATGTACCAGTCATCGTAATTTCCAGTAAATTCACGGATTTTTTGGTAATCAACATCAAGAATATTTGTAACAACAGAGTTTAAAAAGTGTCTATCATGAGAGATGACAACCATTGCTCCCTGATGTCTTTGTAGCTCGTTTTCAAGCCATGTAATTGTCTCTATATCTTGGTTATTGGTAGGTTCATCGAGAAAGAGAACATCAGGTTTTGGATAAAGAACTTGTGCAAGAAGCACTTTGAATTTGTCAGCAGAGTCAAGCGTACTCATAAGTTCATTATGTTGTTCATCAGGAATTCCCACATTTTCAAGAATTTTTGCAATGTTTACATCATACTCATAAGTAGGGTCTTCTTCTACACAGATAGTTTCAAGCTCTGCAAGACGGTTATTGACTGCATCATCTTCAAAATCACCCGTCATATAAATCTCTTCTTTTTCTTTGATGGCATCATAGAGACGCTTGTTCCCATATAAAACAGCATCCATAATAGTGTAATCTTCAAAAGCATATTGATTTTGTCCTAAAACACCGACTTTATTTTGTTTAGGGATGATTATCTCTCCCTCATGTTCATTTATTTGACCAGAAAGAATTTTTAAAAAAGTTGTTTTACCTGCACCATTTGCACCGATAAGACCATATCTTTTATGACGGTCAAGTTTGAGGTTTATCTCTTGAAATAATACTCTATTTCCATAACGCATAGTTAAATTTTGTACTGTTACCATATTGTTTTTGCCTAGTTGTAGTTTTTCGCAATTATATCTAATTTATACTAAAGAGGCAGTAAAATTATTGTAAAATAGCGTATGCAAATAAGAGAATTAGATTTAAAAGAGTTACAAATGGCATGGGAAGTGGTTTCGCAGTTATATACAGAACTAGAGTATAAAGAGTTTGAAGATCTTGTGTATGAGATGCGAAGTAATTATACAATGGTAGGTATATTCGAGCAGGGTGAATTGGTGTGTTATGCAGGTGTAAATATAAGTACAAATCTTTCTTATAAACGCCATCTTTGCATTTATGAAGTTGTTACAGATAAACAATATCGCTCGCAAGGTTATGCAAAAATGATGCTTGAATATTTGAATGATTATGCACGAATGGGAGCATGTGAGAGGGTTGTATTTTTGAATGAGAGGTTTGGAGAATATATTTCCAATTTTTCAGTAATTTTAAAAGAAAAATAGATTACAATATAATAATTTTAAATTAAGGAAAATAAATGAAAAAGAGTATAATTTCAGTATCAACACTTGTAGCAATAGCTACTCTATTTGTTGGCTGTGGGTCAACACCTAAACCAGAAAAAAAAGCAGAGCCTGATTTTCGTTGTAAGCAAGAAAATGTACTTGCTCCAAAATGGACATGTACTCCATTTGTTGAAAATGGGTATGCTGGTCTCGGTATAGCACAAAAAAGTGCAGCTGGAATGGGTATGATGAGAAGAATTGCTCTTGCAAATGGCCGTTCAGACTTAGCACAACAGATCCAAACACAAGTTAAAGATAAAGTAGAAGCTTTTACTCGTACTACTGGTGTGGCAGATAGTGAAACTGTAGATAAAGTTGCAACATCAGTTACAAAACAAATTGCAAAAGTGAACTTATCTGGATCAAAAGCAGTTAATAGCTGGACAGCACCATCAGGAACACTTTATCTTCTTGTTTCTGTACCAAATAAAGCTGTAAATGGTGCAGTAAAAAATTCTGTAAAAACAAGTTTTAAAAACAATAAAGCATTATGGCAACAATTTCAATCTAAACAGGCTCTTAAGTCATTGGATGCAGAATTTCCAACTGATTAATGAAACGATTCTTCAAATGTGTTAGTGTATTTGGATTACTATTTTTTGTAGCTTGTACTCCAGCTCCTAACACTGCTCCTTCTGGCATAGGAATGAAACCAAAATGGATTATGAACCCAAATATAGATGGAAAAAGAGGTGCAGTTGGTATAGCTGGTCAAACATACGATCAGAAGCCATCTACACAAAGAAAACTTGCCATTAGCCGTGCCCTGGATGAGTTAAGTTTAGAAAATGGCGTTCAAGTAACGGTTTCTATGAAAAAAAGGGATAACTTTGCAAATGGCAGAGCTTCTTTAAATATGAAAACAGAGGGAACTTACAGGTCTAAAACTATGCTAAATGCTCATATTGAAGATGTATGGGAAGATAAAATGTCTGGGCAACTCTATGTTTGGATGGTTTTAAACAAATAAATTGAACTTATTTTAGGATGCATCATGAAATTTTTTATTATTATAACACTCTTATTATCTACTTTTGCATCTGCAAATGAATCTTCGGATATTCAGGCTGGAATTGCAAAAGAGAAGGCTGAATTTGAGCAGATGAAGCAGTCTCAAATGAATGCTTTTAATGCTTATAAAAAAGCATTAAATAAAGAGTATCAGTCATATAAAGATGAGTTAAATAAATATTGGAAACACCCCGAATTATCAACAAAAAAAGTGTGGGTAAGTTATTCGAATGATAAACAGAGTCGTTCTACGGTGAATTTTGCAAAAGAGAATTATAGTGTAGCAGTTATTGCTAAAAATAAGAAAGATGCAATACAAAAATTAGCAAAGCGTATAGCGTATGTAGCAAGTGTAAATACGCAAGAAGTTGTCAAAATAGATGCCTTACAGAAAAATGTTGCTAAAATATCAAAAGAGATAGGTGGTCAAAATACGAGAGTTGATCCTCAACCTATTTTAAGTGAACTTTTATTTAAGAAGAAGCCTACAAGAAAAAGTCTACAAAAATATGTACAAAATGTTTTAAAAGAGCATAAGCTTAGGGTAAATAAAGCGAAAAACAATAAAGAAAAGGTATATAAAATTGTTGTACAGCTTCCGAAATACTCTAAGTATAAACGCTCCATAGTATTTAAAGATGAAGTTGCTCACAATTCACAAAGATTTCAATTACCTGCAGAATTATTGTTTGCAATTATGCAAACAGAGAGTGATTTTAATCCTTTTGCTAAATCACGCATACCTGCTTATGGTTTAATGCAGATTGTTCCAACATCTGCAGGTCGTGATGCTTATAGATTTTTGTATAGAAGAAAAGGGATGCCAACAGTTACATATTTGTACAATAGTAAGCATAATATCGAGATGGGAAGTACTTACTTACATATACTTTATTTTAGCTATTTAAGAAAAGTTAAAAATCCTATAAGTAGATTGTACTGTGCAATTGCTGCTTATAATACAGGGGCTGGAAATATTGCATGGGCATTTACTGGAAAATATAATATGACAAAGGCAGCACCAAAAATTAATAAATTAACACCAGAGGAAGTTTATGAATATCTCCTCAATAATTTGCGTTTTGATGAACCAAAGTACTACTTAAAAAATGTGAGAAGAAGAATGGCAATTTATAAAAAGGTATATAATCTTTAAATACAACACTTTTTAAATTTTTTTCCACTTCCACATGGACAACTCTCATTACGCTCTATTTTTGTCGTAAAGAGTTCGCCATCTTTATATTTCCAACTGCCATTTTCTTGTATAAAATTGCTTTTTTCATGTAAGACTCCAAGACCATTTGCATCACGATAATAAGCCTTAAACTCTACTTGTGAGCCATCTGCATAAATTACTTCAAGTTTTAGCCACTCTATTTCTGGCATTAATTCTAATTCTTTTACACTCTGATTTGTAGCTGTTTTGGCTAAATAATTCCAATCTTTTCTTGCAAATGCCTCATATCGGCTTATCATTAACTCTTTTGGTGACATAAGTATCGCTCCATAAATCAATTTTTTGATAGAATTATACATAAAGTCTAAAGGTAAAATGAATGAAAATAAATTCTCTTTATATTTCGGCAAAAGAGTTGAATGCTGGTTCTCTTTTTGTATCGATGGGTATGATGGAAGTTTTAAAGCAAAACTTACCACGAGTGGCTTTCTTTCGTCCTGTTATTTTTAATAAAAATATACAAGACAATGATATATTATTTATGCTTGAGCATTATAAATTAGATATGGATTATGAAGATGCTTATGGTGTTGATGTTGCCTATGTTGAGAGTATGCTTGCTGAGAATAGGGTAGATGCACTTATTAGTGAACTTTTAGAGCAATTTAAAAAACTTGAAAAAGAGTATGATTTTGTACTTTGTGAAGGAATTCGCCTCTCATTTTTTAACACTATTCATTTTGATATAAATCTCAAACTTGCACAAAATTTTGGTGCATCTTATATAAATATTATTTTGGCAAAAGATAAAAGTGCAAAAGAGGTGTATGAAAATATTCTTATAGATAAAAAAGAGATGCAGGGGTGTAGCCATTTTGCAACTTTTGTAAATCGGGCAAATCATGAAACGCAAGAGACACTAAAAAATCGCCTCAACAAAGAGCCAATCTTTTATCTTAATGAAGTTACAGAGTTAAGTCTCTCAACTGTTCAGGATGTGATGGAAACTCTTGATGCAAAGCCTCTTTTTCTTAGAGAGAATGACCATACAAGAACCATTCGTTCCATAAAAATAGCAGCACTCTCTCTTGATAATTTTTTAGATAAAATTGAAGAGGATGACCTTATTGTCGTTCCTGCTGACCGTTCTGAAATTATACTTGGGCTTTTTGCTTCTTTGTACTCAAAAAATTATGCAAATATTTCAGCAATAGTATTCCCTTTTTCTATGGAGGCACATCCAAATATTCAAAAACTTATAAACGGACTAAGTGGTTTTGGTATTCCTATTTTGAGTGTAAGTGGTGATACTTATGAGACGGCACAAAAACTGATGAATGTTCATGGACGAATTCGACTTAATTCTACGCGTAAAATTGCTTTAGCCATGGGGCTTTTTCGAGAGAGCGTCAATCTTGACTTTATAGAGCAGAGAATAAAGAGCCAAGAGAGTGATGTTATGACTCCCTTAATGTTTCAGTACAAACTCTTTGAGATGGCTAGTGAAAATCTAAAAAGAGTGGTGCTTCCAGAGGCACAAGATGAACGGATTTTGAGAGCAGTTGAGATAGTATTACATAGAAGAGTGGCAGAGATTATTTTGTTAGGAGAAGAGGAGGAGATACGAGCAAATTATTTGCGTTTAGGGCTTGACCTCTCAAAAGCAACAGTTATAAATCCTTGTACCTCCCCATTTATGGATGAGTTTGTAGAGAGTTTTTATGAAATGAGACGCTCAAAAGGTTTGAGTAAAAGTGCAGCGAAAGATGCTATGACACACTTTAACTACTTTGCAACTATGATGGTGCAATTAGGCTATGCCGATGCTATGGTAAGTGGTGCTATTCATCCCACAGCAGATACTATACGACCAGCTCTTCAAATCATAAAAACAAAGCCCGATTATGACATAGTCTCAAGTATATTTTTTATGTGTTTAGATACAAAAGTGCTTGTTTATGGAGATTGTGCCATTATTCAAGACCCTGATGCAAAAGAACTTGCACAAATTGCTATGGCTTCAGCACGGAGTGCAGAGATGTTTGGCATTACTCCTCGTGTGGCAATGCTCTCTTATTCTACTGGGGAGAGTGGGCATGGAAGTGATGTGGATAAAGTAAGAAAAGCAACACAAATAGTTAAAGCAAAAAATGCAGATATTTTAGTAGAGGGACCTATTCAGTATGATGCAGCCATTGATGAAAAAGTAGCAAAAATAAAACTTCCAAACTCTCAAGTGGCAGGTCATGCAACCGTTTTTGTATTTCCTGATTTAAACACGGGAAATAATACCTACAAAGCCGTGCAACGCTCAAGTGGAGCCATTGCCATTGGACCTATTTTACAGGGATTAAAAAAGCCTGTAAATGATTTAAGCCGTGGTTGTTTGGTGGAAGATATTGTAAATACTATTGCCATTACAGCTATTCAAGCAGGAGAAGTAAAATGAGAGTTGCCGTTATAAATAGTGGAAGTTCCACACTGAAATTTAAACTTTTTGAGATGCCAAGTGCTAAAGTTTTGCATGAACAACTTTTGGAGTTTAAATCTGGCGATACAATTGCACAAAAGATAGAAAAACTTGATGTGGATTTTTCTAAAGTGGATGTGATTGGGCATAGGGTGGTGCATGGTGGAGAGAAGTTTGTAGAACCTGTTGTGATTGATAAGGTAGTTATGGAGGCTATTGAAGCACTTATTCCTTTAGCTCCTTTGCATAATGGAGCAAATTTAGCAGGAATAAAAGAGATAAAAGAGAAATTTTCTTATATTCCACAAATAGCAGTTTTTGATACTGCTTTTCATTCTTCTCTAAAAAAGGAGGCATATCTTTATGCTTTGCCGTATGAGTTGTATGAAAAAGAGCAGATACGCCGTTATGGATTTCATGGAACTTCTCACTCTTATTTGTTAAAAGCGACAGCAAAAAAACTTGCTAAAGCACCAGAGAAGACAAATATAATTACGCTTCATTTAGGAAATGGTGCCTCTGTTTGTGCCATAAAAAATGGAAAAAGTATTGATACCTCTATGGGATTTACTCCTCTTGAAGGGCTTGTTATGGGAACACGAAGTGGAGATATTGACCCTGCCATTGTGACCTATTTGGAGAGAGAACTTGAGTATAGTTATGAGGAAGTAGATACAATGCTCAATAAAAAATCAGGTCTTTTTGGTTTATGTGGGGAGAGTGATGTTCGCACTATTTTAAACGCAAGAGATGAAAAATCAAAACTTGCTATTGATATTATGGTGCGACGCATTCAAAAGTACATTGGTGCATATATGATTTTACTTGAAGATGTTGATGCTATTGTTTTTAGTGGTGGAATAGGGGAGCATTCTAAATATATAAGAGAGCGAGTGATGGATAATAAAATTATTAAAAATATAAAAGCATTTGTTATTGAAACTGATGAAGAGTTAGAGATTGCAAATGAGTGTTTGAGAGTTTTGAAAAGTTAAAGATTTAAAAAAAAGTTATATAGGCAAGAAGCCTATATAAAAAGTGTGGAGTAACTACTAAAGAGGAGTTACATTTTCAGCTTGTGGGCCTTTTTGACCTTCACCAACTTCGAATGTTACTCTTTGACCTTCTGCTAAAGAAACTCTACCACCATTTGGATTATTTACTTGACGGAAATGTACAAATACATCTTTTCCACCATTATCTTGTTGAATAAAACCATAACCTTTTTCATCATTGAACCATTTAACTGATCCGTCCATTAATTCTGCCATTGTCTAGCCTTTTGTATAATTTGTGTCAAAATATTGGGAGAGTCTTTAGGGGGTCGTAACGCTTATAGAGCATATCGCACACTAAAGATGAATTCACACCTCATCTTTCACTAAGCAGCAGTATATCAGAATAATTTCTAATATCCAACATTTATACACTTTTTATGTAAATTCTTTTTAAATGAGTAATTTTATGTTTATATAAAATATGAAAAAGAGTATAAAAGCTAAAATAAACAAAATGTTGTGTAAAATTACCTTATTAAAATATAAAGGTTGCAATAGTGAGTATTTATAGAGAATATGATATAAGAGGAATTTTTGAAAGAGAGTTAAACAAAGAGAGTGTAACAAAAATTGGCTATGCTTTAGCTTCTAAAATATCTGGGGAGTATGTATCTGTTGGTTATGATGCGCGTTCACATTCACCTATTTTATTTGAATATTTAGTTGCAGGTCTCAATGCAGGTGGAAAAAAAGTGCTTGGTATGGGACTTGTTCCTACTCCTGTAAACTATTTTACAAACTATCAAGAATGGAATGGGATTACGCCATCGGCTTCTGTTATGATTACAGGCTCACATAATCCTAGTGAGTATAATGGCTTTAAAATTACTGTAGATAAAGCACCATTTTTTGGAGAAGATATTTATGCACTTGGGGCTGAATGTGAAGCCATGAATATGCCGAATATAGTGGAGCGTGATGTAACAGAAATAAATGCAAATAGTAGATATATTGATTTTATTGTTAATGAATTTCAACATTTAAAAGCAATGCCGACAAAGATTGTCTATGATTGTGGTAATGGGGTTGCGGGAGTTGTTCTTCCTGAAATCTTTAAAAAATTAGAACTCCATACAAAAGGGATTTATGTTGATCCTGATGGAACATTTCCAAACCATCATCCAGACCCTTCTGTGGAAAAAAATCTTGCAGATGTAAAAGTTCTTTTAGAAGAAGAGGGAGATATTGCTTTTGCATACGATGGAGATGCCGATAGAATTGCAGTACTTACCCATAAAAACAACATCAAGGGCGATATGATGGCTCTTCTATATAGTATGAATATGGACAAGCCTACTGTTGTTGGAGAGGTGAAATGTTCTCAAGTGATGTATGATGAGCTTGAACGCCGAGGGGCGAGAGCTGTAATGTATAAAACTGGACACTCAAATTTGAAAGTGAAAATGAAAGAGATTGATGCTGATTTAGCATGTGAAGTGAGTGGGCATGTCTTTTTTAAAAATCGTTATTTTGGATATGACGATGCTATTTATGCTACATTTAGAATGTTAGAGCTGATTTATAAGGGAATAGACCTTGATGCTGAACTTGCAAAACTACCACAGGTTTTCTCAACCGAAGAGATAAAAGTAGAAACTACAGAGGCACAAAAATTTAAAATTATAGAGAGAGTTAAAGAGCTTTTACAAAATCCTCCTGCTGATTTTCCTACTATAAAAGATATGATTTTTGTAGATGGTGTGCGTATTAATTTTGAAAAAGGGTGGGGGCTTGTTCGTGCAAGTAATACTACTCCTGTTTTGGTAACTCGTTTTGAATCAACGGATGCAGAAGATGCAAAGCACTATGAAGATGCAGTAAATAGCCTTATACAAATGGCAAAAGAATCTCTTTAAAAGGAAATGGTTTTGATGAAATCTTTATATATATTTAGTTTTTTATTTATTATAGTTGCGTTTAGTGCTTGTGATGAACAGAGTGGAAATAAAAGTGTTTCTCTTTTAGGGGTAGATACTACAAAAGTCAATCCTAATTCTATGGCATATGTTTATGATAATAAGAGGGAAAATGAGAGTAAGAGTGAAAATAAAAAAAGTAAAGAGAAAAAGAAAGTAAATGATAAGGATAAAGTTAAAGTATCACAAATTGAAGCAGATACAAAAATAAAAATAGCAAAAATCCGATCGAATAGTCAAATGCACATAGCAAAAGTACAGGCACAAGCACAACAAGAAATAGCAAAATCAGACTCTATTACAAGAATAAAAACTTCACAACTTGAAATAAGTACTAAAAAAGAGACTTTACAATATACTGTTTATATTGTGATAGCTATTGTTGTTTTCTTGATTATTGCTTTAATTTTACTCTATTTGAATGCTAAAAAAAATAGAGATTTACAAAGAGAGCTACAAGAAGCTCAATTTGTGCATGATAGGGATTTAAGAGAAAAAGAGTTTGAAGAGAGAAGAATACATAAAATTTTAGATATGGTATCGAAGGGAAAACTCCCTGCTTCTGTTCAAAAAGAGGTTATTCTTTCTATTGCTTCACCTAAAGCTAAGGTTATTGAAAATAGAGAGATTTCAATATAATAAGCACTTAATATTATTATAGATACAATTCCTAAAATTTAATTTTAGGAATGTTCTATGGTCTTTTATTCGGCACTTTTTTTGGCTTTTTTATACTTTAAAATTGCGCGTGTTTATAACAAAGAGGAAAAATCTAATGTAAATGTTTGGATTTTAAACTCTATAGTAGCTTTTGCTATTGGTGTATTAATAGTGTATGGTTTTATGCATGAAACTTGGTATATTTTTCTTATAGTGAGTTATATCTTTTTTATTGTGGCAGCTCTTATTGTTTCTGCTGTACAACTTGGTGTTTTTATAGATGGTAAGCCTTTTATTAAAATTAGTCATCTTTTTCAAAGCTTAGCAATAATTGGGATGTTTATCTCTTTTGCTGATTTATACTTATGGGCTATTTAGTGCTAATTCGCTATAATTAGAATATAGAATAAATAAGGAATTTTTAATGAAAACTCATACACTTTTGATGCCACTAGATATGCACTTACATCTTCGTGATGGGGTGATGCTAGAGAATGTCGCACCACTTACTGCGTTTACTTATAGTGGGGCACTTATAATGCCAAATCTTGTACCTCCTGTAGATACTCTTGCTGCTGTACAATCTTATAAAGATAGAATTATATCTGCTGTACCAAATGACTACTTTGAACCATTTATGACGCTTTTTTATAAAAACTACGATAAAGCATTTTTGGAGAGCGTTGTAGATGAAATTACAGCTATAAAACTCTATCCAGCTGGAATTACAACAAACTCTGAAGGGGGCGTTGAATCATTCGATATTGAAGAGATGCGAACTACTTTAGAGGCTATGAGTGATTTGGAAATTCCTCTTTGTGTGCATGGTGAAACTGATGGTTTTGTGATGGATAGAGAGGCTGAGTTTATGAGTATTTATGAACTTTTAGCACAAAACTTTCCTAATCTGAAAATTGTTATGGAACACATTACAACAAAAGCAGCAGTAGAGATGCTAGATAAATATCCAAATCTTTATGCGACTATTACTGTACATCATCTACTTTTAACGCTTGATGATGTTATTGGTGGCATGATGATGCCACACCACTTTTGTAAACCTATAGCAAAACGACCAGAGGATTTAGATGCACTCTTAAGCGTAGCGCTTGAAGCCCATCCAAAAGTGATGTTTGGTTCTGACTCTGCACCACATCCACAACATAAAAAAGAGTCTTGTGGTTGTGCTGCTGGTGTCTTTACTGCACCTATCTCTTTACAGCTTTTAACAGAAATCTTTGAGCAATTTGATAAGCTCGATAATCTACAGGCGTTTGTAAGTGATAATGCACAAAATATATATGGTATTTGTCCTGAATTTAAAGAAGTGACATTAGAAAAACGACCTTTTGTTGTTCCTCAAAACTATTCGGGTGTTGTCCCTATGTATGCTGGTGAAACTATTGGCTGGGCTATAGAGAGTGTCGATTAAAATACTTTTTTTAGAAGATAATGCTCTTTTTGCTGAGACAATCGTTGATTTGCTCGAAGATGAGGGCTATATAGTCTCTCATTTTCCAAATGGGCAAGATGCACTTGATGCCACCTACAAAGAGAAATTTGATCTCTACTTGCTTGATATAAATGTTCCTCTTATTGACGGAGTTTCCCTTTTGGGAGATTTGCGTCAAGCAGAGGATGAAACCCCTGCTATTTTTTTAACATCACATAGTGACAAAGAGATGCTACAACAAGGCTTTTTAAGTGGTGCTGATGACTTCATTACCAAACCTTTTGATACTACTGAATTTTTACTGCGTTTATCTGCCTTACTCAAAAGAACAAAAAGAAAGCAGGTGGAGTGTATAGGTCTGTTATGTCATGATAAGGTGCATCAGTCTGTACTTTATGAGGGTGTAGCGTTAGAGCTTTCAAAAAAAGAGTATGAGTTACTTGTTTTGTTGATGGATTATGCAAACACTCCTGTACCTAAAGAACTTATTTATGATGAGTTGTGGAGTAGTGCAGATAGAGGAGGGAGTGATGGTGCAATTCGTGTCTATATAAATAGACTTAAACAGCTTTTGCCTGCTGTAAATTTTGAAAATATTCGTGGGTTTGGATATAAGCTTGTTCCGTAATCTACGCATAAATATTTTCGTATATTATCTGCTAACTGTTATTGGCTTTGTCTCTCTTGTCTATTATTTTATTGCTATTTTAAAAATTGAAAATATTGTGCTTTTTGCATTTATTGTTCTTTGTGTTGTTACTCTTTCGGCTGTTTTTATTGCTAAATTGGCAGTTGATCCTCTTGCTGATTATGTAGGACATCTACAACTTCTCTCAAAAGAGACATTACATGAGCTAAATCTTCCCATTAGTACCATTACAATAAATACACAGATGCTCGCTAAAAATATTGAAGATGCTAAAACGCTTAAACGCATTAGTCGTATAAATAATGCTTGTAATATGCTAAAAGAGCGATATAATGAGCTTGATTATCTTATAAAGATTCAGAGTGAACAAGATGTTCGAGAACTCTTTCATGTAGAGGAACTCTTAAAGTTAAGAGTAGAATTTTTGAAAAAGCTTTATCCACATATAGAATTTCATTTGGATCTAGAGAGCTTAGAAATTTTGGGAGATAAAACGGGATTGAGTAAAGTTATTGACAACTTAATTGATAATGGTGTAAAATACTCAAACAATTCAAAAGATATTGATATTCGCTTGAAAGATGGTTTGCTTTGTATTGAAGATTACGGAATAGGAATGGATGAGGTAGAACTTGTCCATATCTTTGATAAATATTACCAGACAAACAGAGATATGCAGGGGTTTGGTATAGGACTTAGCCTTGTGAAAAGATTTTGTGATAAAAATAAGATTGAGTTGAATTTTGAATCATCTAAAAATGTTGGAACAAAAGTTAAACTAAAATTAAAATAGGATTTATAATGCAGATGAACGGATTTTTAGCGTATGCAGAAAATGCACTCGATTATGGTGTAATGGGAACTTTGATACTTATGAGTATTGTGACACTTTGGCTCTTTATAGAGAGAATGATGTTTTATAAAAGTGTTCGCATTGAAGATTATGACCATCGGGATAACTTGGAACTTGATTTGACTGATAACATTACCGTTATTTCTGCAATTGGTACAAATGCACCTTATGTTGGCTTACTTGGAACTGTTGTTGGAATTATGATTACATTTTATACTTTGGGTGATATTGGTTCCATAGATACAAAAAAAGTGATGATTGGTTTGGCACTCGCGCTTAAAGCAACGGCAATGGGCTTGATTGTTGCCATGCCAGCCATTGTTGCTTATACTATTGCTCTTCGTAAAGTTGAGCGTATTCTTACAAAATTTGATGTGGCACATGAGAGCAAGTAATGTCAAAATGTAAACGAAAAAATTTTAAGCGTTTTGATCAGATAAATGTCATTCCTTTTATTGATATTATGCTTGTTTTACTTGTAATGGTCTTGACAACTGCGACTTTTATTAAGCAAGGTGTTATTCCTGTAAATCTTCCTCATGCCAAGGCATCAGATAAGCAAGATACAAAAAAAGAGGTTACTGTCTATGTAAATGCAAAAGGAGAGTTTTTCTTTGATAAGAATAGAGTAAATCTAAAACAACTCGAAGCAAAACTTGCAACTATTTCAAAGAACCAAACAGTTGTCCTGAAAAGTGACAAAGAGTCAAAATTTCAAGACTTTGTAAATGTTATGGATATTTTGAAAAAACTTGGACATGAACAACTTTACATTGTAACCAAAAAATAGTCTATTTAATAAGCTTTATTTAAAAGCTTAAAGCGCGGTTTTGTTCTCTCTTTTTGTTTTTCTAACTCTATTTTCTTCTGCTCTTTTATAAGAGTAGTATTGACATCAAAAGATTTTTTTTCTATCTGTTTTTGGTCATTGTCAAAGAGGGTAGTTGCTAGAAAAAATAGCACTACAATAACAATAACACTTACATATAATAAAATATAATTTTTTATATGTCCAGATTCAAAAGGATTTTCAATCTTCATTTAAGTAAAATTCTTAATAATTTTAAGTTGTTCATTTCTATTACTCACTTTTTTAATCTGCTTTCTTTTAGAAAAGGTAGAGTCCTCAGTGGTGCTTCGTGCATCACTTACGGTTCCGACCCTAAAAAGGTAGAGTCCTCGACAGTCCTTCGGACAATGTCTGCGGTTCCGACCCTAAAAACGAGAAGAAATTCTCGTTTTTTTTACGGGTCTCACATCATACCTGGCATTCCACCCATTTGTGGAGGCATTCCACCCATGTCTGGTGCGGTAGTTTCTTCTTTTGGTATTTCATAGATTGCAGCTTCAGTTGTAAGGAGTAGGCTTGAAACTGATGTTGCATTTGTAAGTGCAACACGCTCAACTTTGAGTGGGTCAATGATGCCTGCTTCAAACATATCCACATATTCACCAGTTGCAGCATCAAAACCAATAGTCTCACTTGTTGCATTTTCTATTGCATTTACTACCACACCTGTGTCAAATCCTGCGTTTTCTGCTATCTGTTTTACAGGTGCTTTTACAGCGCGAAGAATTATTTCAGCACCGATTTTTTGGTCACCTTCTAAATCATCAGTAGTAACTTTTGCAGCAGCACGAACAAGTGCAGCTCCACCACCGATGACAATTCCCTCTTCAACAGCGGCTTTTGTCGCAGAAAGTGCATCATCAACACGGTCTTTTTTCTCTTTCATTTCAGTTTCAGTCGCAGCACCAACTTTAATGACAGCTACACCACCACTAAGTTTTGCAAGACGCTCTTGAAGTTTTTCTTTGTCATATTCACTTGAAGTTGCTTCTATCTGTGTTTTGATTTCAGAAATTCTTGCTTTAACTGTATCTTCAGTTCCTGCACCGTTTACAATAACAGTGTTGTCTTTGTCGATTACTACACGAGAAGCTTGTCCGAGCATAGCTATTTCAGCTGCTTCGAGTGTGTGTCCTGTCTCTTCAGATATAACAGTACCCGCAGTTAAAATTGCGATGTCTTGAAGCATTGCTTTTCTTCTGTCACCAAACCCTGGAGCTTTTACAGCAGAAATGTTAAGCACACCACGGAGTTTGTTTACAACAAGAGTAGAAAGTGCTTCACCCTCAACATCTTCAGCAATGATAAGCAATGGACGATTTGTCTTTTGTACTTGCTCTAAAACTGGAAGTAAATCTTTGAGAGAGTTGATTTTACTATCTACTAAAAGAATCCAAGGATTTTCAATTTCAGCAGTCATTTTTTCTGTATTTGTAATGAAGTATGGACTCAAATATCCACGGTCAAATTGCATCCCTTCAACGACATCAAGCTCATCAGCAATACCTTTTGCCTCTTCAACAGTAATAACACCGTCTTGACCAACTTTTTCCATCGCTTCTGCTATCATATTACCAATTTCAGCATCAGAGTTTGCAGAAATAGTTGCCACTTGTGCTATCTCATTTTTATCTTTAATTGCTTTAGAAGCAGATTTTAGATTTGCTTGTATAATCTCACATGCTTTGTCCATACCTCGTTTTACTTCAACAGGATTTGCCCCTGCTGTAATATTTCTAAGACCTTCACTAAAGATTGCATTTGCAAGAACAGTTGCTGTTGTAGTACCGTCACCTGCTTCATCAGCCGTATTTGATGCCACTTCTTTTACAAGTTGTGCACCCATATCTTCAAGTTTATCTTTTAATTCTACTTCACGAGCAACAGAAACACCATCTTTTGTAATGACAGGTGCACCGTAACTTTTTTGGATGAGTACATTACGACCACGAGGTCCCATTGTTACTTTTACTGCATCTGTAAGTTTTTCAACTCCGCGTGCCAATTGATTTCTAGCATTATCTGAAAAAATTATCTCTTTTGCCATATTTATTCTCCTAATTTATATCTATTTTATTACGCTATGATTCCAAAAACATCATCAGTATCTAATACTATATAAGTTTCACCATTAAGTGCAACTTCATTTCCTGAGTATTTTCCAAAAAGCACTTCATCGCCATCTTTTACTTCAGTAACTTCTGAACTAACTGCTACAACTGTAGCACGAGAAGGTTTCTCTTTTGCATTATCTGGAATAATAATTCCTGAACTCGTAGTATTTGTCTCTTCAACGCGTTTGACTAATACTCTTTTTCCTAAAGGTGTAAAATTCATTCTATCTCCTTGCAAATATTATTAATTTATGGAGTGAATAATACAGAAAAAAAGTAAAGATGTCAATAACTTTAGCCACTTTGACTAAACTAATCTTACCTTTTTTTATAAACTATTTTAATAAACATAAATTTGTAAAAACTTTGGCTATTTTAGTAAAAATAAAGCTTTATATATGTATAATTCCACCCTCTTAAAAGATGTCAGGGTAGCTCAGCTGGTTAGAGCACTGGTCTCATAAGCCGGGGGTCGGGGGTTCAAGTCCCCCCTCTGACACCATCAAAGAGAACTTTTACATTCCGGATTAGCTCAGCGGTAGAGTAGGTGACTGTTAATCACTTGGTCGCTGGTTCGAATCCAGCATCCGGAGCCATAACTTCTATAAACCCCTAAAATACGACACTTAATTTACATATAACTTTTCTTTGGTAATCTATTGGTAATCATTTCTAAAATGTTGTTTGATTTTTCTGGATTCATAAATAATATTTTGGATTTATTTAAATTGTAGCCATAATATGCTACAATTCTTAATATAACTTATTTAGGAGTGTAAAATGTTAAACGCAACAGTAAGAGCAAGAGTAGATGAAACTTTAAAATATGATGCAGAACATATCTTTAAAGAGATTGGACTAACTACCTCTCAGGCTATCAATATATTTCTTAAAAAAGTGGTAGCTACAAAGAGTATCCCCTTTGATCTAAAAGTACCATCAGCACAACTTCAAACAGCTATGGATGAAGCAAGAAGCAATCAAGGCACGATACATAATAATATAGATGAGATGATGGAAGATTTAAAGTCTGATGATTAAATACACTCTATTTAAAACTAATCAATTTAAAAGAAGCTACAAAAAGCAAAAACTTACAGATAGTGAGGATTTAGCATATATTGATATTGTTTACAATCTGTTATGTGCCAAGGAGTTAGCTAGTAAATACAAAGACCACCAACTCAAAGGGGATATGCAAGACTTTAGAGAGTGTCACATTAAACCTAATTTACTATTAGTCTATATGCTTGATGAAAATGTTTTAAAACTTGTTGATATTGGTTCGCACTCAGATTTATTTGAGTAAAAAGTATTAATGACTATATGCTTTTGTAACCATTCAGTCTGACCCCTATCCTATAAAATAGGGGTTTATAATTTTTGAAATTCAATACACGGTACTTATTGTATTACAAAAAAATCTATTGTAACTTAATCCGTTTTCTTTTGAGATTATTTTTTGGTATATAAAATTCTAAATTTCCTACTCTATTTATGATTACTTCGTTTGATGCAAGTAACTCTTGAAGATTTTGCTTACTTTTTTCATCAAAAAGTAGATTTATATCTTCCATTGTAAGTGGGCGTTTATCGAGAGTGTTGAGTATCTCTTCTTTTGTGTGGTAGCTATTGTTTGGTTCAGCATGTATGCGTGAAGCTATGTGTATTGGAAGTTCCTTATCGAACATAAGAGCTATATTATGGAGTTCTTTGTAACTCACACCTTCAACAGGGTAAGCAGGAGGTCTATCGATTGTACCGATGTCCACTCTTTGTGCATTTATATTTTTAAGGGCTGTATTTAGTTTTGATATTTCCTCTTTTGTGTCATTTAAACCATGTACAAAAAGGATTTCAATGTAGAGCTTTCCTTTATAAAGATGAGAGAACTCTTTTACTTTTTGCACAATATTTTCTATATTTATACTCTTATGTGGTCTATCTATTTTGTGAAAGATTTCATTTGAGACTGCATCAAGGGAGAGTTTTACTTCATCAAGTTTTAACAGCGTATGAAAAACATCATCATCTACTAAAGTAGCACTATTTGTTAAAATAAGCGTTGCAGTATTGCCTTTGATTTTGTCTATAGCATCTATGAGGTCATTGAGATAAGGGTAGAGTGTTGGTTCACCATTTGCAGTGAGTGTAATGGCATCTATTTTATCATGGAGGTGTTTTGTAAGTTCTTGTATGATTGTCTCTACGCTTACACTCTCTTTTTGTTTTGCAACTGTAGCACTTGGTGCAAGTTCGCAGTAAAGACAGTCAAAATTACACTGTTTAAACGCAGGGGAGAGGTCTATGCCCAGACTCATGCCAAAACGGCGTGAGTTTATAGGTCCAAATATGATGTTATTTTCCACTTACTCTATGACACTCATTGATGAAATGTTTTGCATTTTCTACTGGTACATCAGGGAGAATCCCATGACCTAAATTGAAGATATGGCGTTTTCCTTGCATAGTCTCTTGAATTGCTTCTACACATTTTGTAGTTGCCTCTTTAGAGTAGAGACGGCATGGTTCCATATTTCCTTGAAGAACATATTTGTCTCCAAGATGCTCTTTTGCAAATGACATAGGTGTTGACCAATCTACACCAAATACATCAAAGTTTCCATATACTTTATCTAAAAATGCAGGTACCCCTTTAGGAAATATGATAATAGGGACATGAGGATATTTTTCTTTCAAATATTCAGCAATCTCTACCATATATTTCCAAGAAAATTCATCATATTTGCCTGGTTCAATTGCTGATGCCCATGAATCAAAAATCTGTACAACATCTATTCCTGCTTGAATCTGTTTTTCCATGTAAAGTTTTATGACTTCTGTTACTTTTCTAAGGATTTTATGAAGTAGTTCAGGGTTTGAGTACATCATTTTTTTACAAACATTGTATGTTTTTGTCCCTTGTCCTTCTATCATATAGGTTGCAAGTG
>JALSWC010000201.1 GCA_027060825.1 Sulfurimonas sp. | reverse complement strand
GTTTTAAAATCTCTCTGCATATGCTCAATGCTACCTTGCATTTTTGTTTCACATGTTTCATATATTTCGTTTAACATTCTTTTTCCTTAAAGGGTATAAAAATAAATTGTGTTATTGTAGCAAGAAATGTTTTAAGAGTGAGTAAAAGAAGAAAGTTTTAAAAGAGACCGCTATTTTGTAGCGTTTGTCTCTTTTTTTGTAGGAGTTGTTTTAACGGCAGGTGCTACAACATTCGTTTTTGTAACGATGTCATCAACTACTGAAGCATCTGCTGTACGGGTGTACATATATCCAAGAGTAATTGTATTTATAACAAATAACAGTCCTACTGTGAATGTTGCTTTCGCTAAAAAGCTATTTGGACCTTTCGCTCCAAAAACAGAATCGTTTGAGCCACTGTAAGCACCAAGTCCAATGCTTGAACTTTTTTGTAACAGTACGGCTATAACTAAGATGATAACCAATACTATTTGTACGATAAGTAAAAGACTAGTAGTCATAAATAATTTCCTAAATTAAAAGTGGCGAATTATATCTAAAAAAATCTATATTATCAAACTACTAAGGTATGGCACTTAAAAAGAGGGTATAATTACATATATACAAAAACTATTTTAAGGATAATAATTGAAAAATTTAAAAATTATGTTTGTTGTTTTATTTGTGGCTATTGTAGCAGTATTTCTTTTTATATCTATGGAGAAAGAACAGGTTAAACAGAATAAACCAATTGTAGGCGTGACTACTTTTGCACTGTATGACATTACGAAGCACATAGCAGGTAATACTGTAAACCTTGTAAATATATTGCCGTTTGGTGTTGACCCTCATAGTTTTGAGCCAACACCAAAACTCATGGTAAAAATAGCAAAAAGCCGTGTAGTCTTTTATAGTGGTGCAGGATTAGAACCATGGATAGCAAATTTCCAGTTTAAAGGCAAAGCGATAAATATAAGTAAATTCGTAGATTTGCGAGAGTTAACCAAGAATGGGGATGCAGAGCAGGCAGTAACAAAGCATAATATGCATACAAGTAGTCTTGACCCACACTACTGGTTAGATTTTTCAAATATGCAAAAAGCTACAGCTGTTATTACAAAAGAGCTTATTGTATTAATGCCTAAAAATAAAAAACTTTATCTTCAAAATGAACAAAAATATATAAAAATGCTTCAAGGTTTAAATACTCTTTACAAAAAAACGCTCACAGCATGTAAAAATGATACAGTAGTTATAAGTCATAATGCACTTGGGTATTTAGCAAATAAATATAATTTTAAAGTACAATCTTTAACTGGTCTCTCTCCAGAAGCAGAAGCAAGTGCAAAAGATGTAAATAGAATTTTTAAGGATATTAAATCAGAAGGATTAGATACTATCTTTTTTGAAAATTTTGTAAATGATAAGCTTATTAAATCTATTGCTCATGATGCAAAAATAAAATTTGAACTTTTTGAGCCTTTAGGAACTATTACTGCAGATGAAGCAAAGGCTGGTCTAACTTATGAAGATATTATGAAAAGAAATCTTAAAAAATTAGCTAAGGCACTACAGTGTCACTAAAATCAGAAATACCAATTTTTGAAGTAAAACAACTTAGTTTTAGAGTTCGTGAACAACTTATTTTAGAAAATGTCTCATTTGAAATCTTTAGTGGTGAGTACATTGCTATAATAGGTCCAAATGGGGGTGGAAAGACGACGCTTATTCGGCTCCTTTTAAATTTAGAAAAACAGACTTCTGGTGAGATTAAGATTTTCGGTAAAAAATTAAAAGATTTTAAAGAGTGGTACAAAATAGGGTATGTTCCTCAGCGTGCAACTTTAGTAGATGAGACTTTTCCTGCTACTGTAGAAGATATTGTAAAAATGGGGCGTGTTGCCAGACGAGGGATTTTTGCAGGAATGAGCAGTGAAGATAAAGCAAAAGTACATGATGCGATGCAGAAAATGGATATTTTGGACTTAAAAGATAAAATGGTAGGAACGCTTTCAGGTGGACAGAGACAGCGTGTTATGATAGCAAGAGCCTTGGCATCTTCTCCAAAAATACTTATACTTGACGAGCCAAATACAGGTGTCGATATGGTCTCACAACAGAGATTTTATGGACTTTTAGGGAAATTAAATAAAGAAGAAAATATTACTATTTTATTTATTACACATGATATTGGTGTAATTGCAGATGATATTGGTCGTCTTTTTACAATTAATAGAAAAGCAACTATCTGTAATGATCCAAAAAAACTTCTTAGTTGTGATGAAGTGAGTGATTTGTATGGAATTCCTGCACACTCTCTTGCTAATCATAAACATGAACATTAAAGGTTTTGTATGTTTGAAATGCTAAGTTATGACTTTATGCAAAGGGCTTTTATAGCAGGACTTTTTATAGCGACTTTGGCTTCTATTAGTGGTACTTTTGTTGTACTTAAACGCTACTCTCTTATGAGTGAGACTTTGGCACACTCAGCACTTGTTGGTGTGGCCATAGGACTTGTAGCAGGTTACAACCCTCTTTGGGTAGCAGTTGTTATTTCTATTCTCTCTGCTTGGCTTATAGAGTACCTTAGAAGTAGTTTCTCAATCTATAGTGATGCTGTGCTTTCCATTATGCTTTCAGGCTCCTTGGCATTAGCTGTCATTATTGTCTCTTTAGGTGGGGCTTTTAACAACTCCCTCTTTTCTTATCTCTTTGGGTCTATTCTCTCTGTAAGTAATGCAGATGTTTATACCATCGTTGGATTTGGAAGTATCTCTTTGGCATTTTTACTCCTTTTTTCTAAAGAGTTATATTTTATAGCCTATGATGAAGAGGTGGCAAAAACAAGTGGTATAAAAGTGAAGTTTTTAAACTTTTTACTTGTAACAGTTGTTGCTATTATTATAGCACTCTCCATTCGGGTTGTTGGTTCTTTACTTATTGGAGCATTGATGGTTATTCCAACAGTAGCTGCTTTGCAATACCGTGTAGGTTTTAGAAATACAATGTTTATAGCACTCTTCTTTGCACTCTTTAGCGTGATTTTTGGGATGAGTCTTTCATACTACTTTTCACTTCCTTCAGGGGCAACGATTGTACTCTCTGTTATAGCTATTTTTATTATCTCGTTGCTTATCAATAAAAAATGAAAGTAAGCTCTGAGTTTTCTAAGTATGCACAGAGCTATAGTTCTTATAATGTTATACAAGAAAAAGTTGCAAAAAAACTTCTCTCCCTTGTAAAGGGTGAACCCCAGTATATTTTAGATTTAGGATGTGGTAATGGCACTCTAGCAAAAAAGATAACATGGCAGTATGAAAAATTTATTGGTGTTGATTTCGCTCCAAGTATGTTAGAGATACATCCAAAATCTAAAGATATTGAATGCATATATGGAAACTTTAATGATAACGCTCTTTTTGATACACTTTTAACTTACCATTTTGACTACATATTTTCTGCATCAGCACTCCAATGGGCAGAAAATATAGAAGATACCTTTAAATCCATACAAACGCTTCATACTCCCGTAGCATTGGCTATATTTACAGCAAATACCTTCCAAACACTCTATAAAACAGCTTCTTTAAAACCTATTTTACCATCTTCTGAATTGTTATATAATCTGCAAAAACAATATTTTCATATAAATTTTGAAGTTGTAGAGTATAGATTAAAATTTGAAAATGTACGCGAAATGTTTCGCTATATTAAACGAAGTGGTGTAAGTGGTTCACGCAATGTTTTAAGTTATAAAGAGATGAAAAAGCTGATGAATGCATACCCTCATGATTATTTAGAATTTGAGGTTGCATTTATTACAAGTTAGTAATTTTTTCTAAATTATAGAGTTCATAGCGAATAGTTTTGAATTTTTCACTATATTCAATATTTGAGAGTTTAAAAAGTTCTTCTAAAACACGGCTAGATTCTTGAGCTCGTTTGAAGTTTGCAGTGATTATACTCTTTAAATCAGTACGTTTTTGTTCACTTTTTGTAGATGATTTAAGTA
>JALSWC010000200.1 GCA_027060825.1 Sulfurimonas sp. | reverse complement strand
CAGGCTCTTAATTGTGCTGCTTCGTTTACAAGAGGAATAGAAAAAGCTGGTAAAAGTGTAGATAGTGTTATAAGTATTTTTGTAAGTAGAATTGACCGTGCTATTGATGCAATATTAGAAGAAAAAGGTGTGCCAACAGCACTTACCGGAATCTACAATACAGCACTAATATATGAAGCCATAGAAGCCATAAAAGTGCCTCATTGTAGAGCTCTTTTTGCTAGTACAGGGGTAAAAGATGACTCTTTACCTCCTTACTATTATGTGGAACAATTATTGGCATACAATACAGTAAATACAGCACCTATTGCTACCATAAAAGCATTTGATAAAGATGCAAAAAAAGAGAAAGCATTACCTATTTCCTATGAAGTTATAGAGGCTCATTTTAAAAATATTCGAGAAGTAGGTATTGATTTAGATGAGGTGCTAAATAAGCAGATAGAAGATGGATTAGAAGCATTTAAAAAAGCTTTTAAAGAGATATTGGAGACATTGTGAATAGTAATACAAGTAGTTCTGTAGAGCTAAATAAAATTAGAGCATATCTTTCAAAGATGGTAGAAATTGGTGGGAGTGATCTCCATATTAAAGCAAACTCTATGATTCGGGCAAGGGTAAATGGCGAGATAAAGCAGTTTACAGGAAATATTTTTTCCAAAGAGAGTGCTTTAACATTTGCAAAAGAACTTTTGGGAGAACGCTTTGCAGAGTTTGAAGAGAAAAAAGAGCTAGACCTCGTTTATCCTTTTGATGAAAATAACCGTTTTCGTGTCAATATATTTTTTCAGATGGATGGTGTCTCAGCAGTTTTTCGTGTAATTCCTGTATCAATTCCAAGTTTTGATGCACTGAAGCTTCCTCAAGTTGTAAGAGATTTTGTTCATGTTGAAAGGGGACTTATTTTAGTAACAGGAGTTACAGGAAGTGGAAAATCAACAACACTTGCTGCACTTATTAATGAAATTAATGCAACACAGAAGAAGCATATTATTACTATCGAAGACCCTATTGAATTTGTGCATAAAGATAAAGGATGTATTATTAATCAGCGTTCAGTTGGACAAGATACAAACTCATTTGGTACGGCTTTGCGTGCAGCCCTGCGTGAAGATCCAGATATTATTCTTGTAGGAGAAATGCGTGATAGAGAGACTGTAAATCTTGCACTTCATGCTGCAGATACGGGGCATTTAGTGTTCTCAACACTCCATACTATAGATGCTAAAGAGACAATTAATCGTATCATAGCACAGTTTCCAACTGATGAACAAAATCGTGTGCGTTTATCTCTTGCAGGAACATTACAAGGTGTAATTTCTCAACGACTTGTCCCAACTGTAGATGAAAAGCGTCGTGCGGCTATGGAAGTTCTTATACATACGCCAATGATAGAGAAACTTATTTTAGAAAATAGAGATTACGAAATAAAAGATGCAATTGAATCAGGAAAAGAACATTATGGTTCTCAAAGTTTTGATCAATCTATTTTTGATCTTTATAATAGTGGCGTTATATCGAAAAAGCAGGCACTTGAAAATGCAACGAGTCCATCAGATCTTGAATTGAAAATGAGTGGTCTTTCAAGTGGCGGTGTTGCTGATAGTAATCTTTCAGGAAATGAGAATAAACAAAAAGTAGCAACACCTGCAGTAGATGATGAAGATATTTTTGATTTAAAGTAGAAATTAATTAAAATTAAGATAAAATTGCGTCTATTTTAAAAAAACAAAGGACTTCATATGTTAGAAGGTATAGTTAGAGAGAGTATTGGTAAGAAGGGTACAAAAGCACTTCGCCGTGATGGTTATCTAATTGCGAATATTTACGGAAAAGGGCTTGAAAATATCAATGCTGCATTTAAAGAAAATGAGTATATCCGTGCTGTTCGTAATAAAGAGACATTGGCATTTCCTGTTTCAATTAATGGAAACGAAATGAATGTTGTAGTTCAATCATATGAGTCACACGCTGTTACAGGAAAACTTTTACATGTAGATTTAATGGTAGCACAAGCAGGGCTTACAACTCACTATATGGTTCCAGTTGAAGCTGTTGGTGAAGCTATTGGACTTAAAAATAAAGGGCTTCTTAATATTGCAAAAAGACGATTAAGAGTAAAAGCAAAAATTGAAGATCTTCCAAAAACAATTGCTATTGATGTAACTGACATGGATGTTGGAGATTCTAAACTTATTCGTGATATTGATGCAACTGAAAATGTTACATTCACAGACTCAGATCGTGTATCTGTATTAAGTATCATTAAAGCTAAGTAGTTAAATATGCTAATAGTTGGACTAGGGAACCCTGGTTCCGACTATGTAAATACGCGTCACAATATTGGTTTTATGGTACTTGATGCGTTTATTAAACGCAAGGTAGCAGTAAAACTTTCCTCTTCTTCTTTTAAAGGTGAACTCTATAAATTTCAAAACACTCATATTTCTTTAGAAAATCATTTTTTATTAAAACCATTGACATATATGAATCTCTCTGGAGAATCAGTTGTAAAAGTGAAAAATTTTTACAAAATTGAAGATGTTGTTGTAATACATGATGATTTAGACCTCCCTTTTGGAACACTGCGTTTCAAAAAAGGTGGTGGGCATGGTGGGCATAATGGACTTAAATCTATTGATGCGAATATATCAAAAGAGTATCTTCGTGTGCGAATTGGTATTGGTAAACCTGAACGAAAGGGCGAAGTCGTCTCTTATGTTTTAGGAAAATTTAGCCAAGAGGAGTTAAAAAAACTTTCTACATTAATAGAACATACTTGTGACGCTTTGGATTATTTACTTACACACTCCCTAGCAGAAACTCAGGCAAAATACTCAATTAAGGTCTCTTAGCAATGTTAGGATTTAATTATATCGCACTCCATTATATAAAATATTTTCTAATTATTTTACTTGCATTGGTTCTTTTTTCTGTTGGTTTTGATTATATGGGACATAGTGCAAAACTCTCAATTTCTGCCAATCTTTTACTTATTTATCTTGTTTATAAAGCATTTTTTGCTATAGATACGCTTCTGCCTCTTGCCCTTGTATTTGGGATGATTTCTACAAAAATATTTTTTATTCGTTCAAATGCACTTGTCTCATTTTACTCTTTAGGCTATTCAAGAGTAGATGTTTTGCGTCCTTTTGTTGTCGTTTCAGTTGTTATTACCTTACTCTTTATCTCTCTACATGGCTGGTCAAAATTTGCACGAGCAAATGAGTTTTCTAACAATATTAGAAATACGGCACAATATCTTAATCCCACAAGAAATCTCTTTTTTGCCTACAAAGGAAAATATGTCTATTTTGAAGAGCTACTACCACTACAAGAAAAGGCAACTGGTATCCGTGTTTTTAGCGTAAAAAATAATTCTCTTAAGTCAATTTTAGAAGCAAAATCAGCAAGTTATAGAGAAAATGCTTGGCAAATTAAAAAAGCAGATATTATTATAAAACCAGATGATATGACTTTTTCATCTCCTGGAATGAAGGTAAATACAGCTAAAAATTTAAAAATATTACAGGGATTTAGACCTAAAATGCTTGACCAAGTTTATGAGGGAAAGGTCAATTTTACCATTAAAAATGCCATTGATGCCATTTTACTTTTAGATCATCAAAATATTGATACAAGCACAATTAAAGGTGCTCTTTACAAGATATTTATTTATCCATTTTTTGCCCCTTTATTGATTATAATTATATTCTTCTTTGTTCCAATGAGTGTCCGTTTTTTAAATGTTTCCCTCTTTAGTTTTGCTGCTATTTTATCAACTCTCCTTATTTGGGGTGTTTTATTTGCATTAATTGAACTCTCTACCAATAAAACAATCCCAAGTGAAGTTGGGATAATTTTGCCTATAATTTTACTAGGCTTAGTGGCAACATGGCAATGGAATCGTCATAGAAAAGCTACTTCTTAGGCACTTATAAGCACATTTTAGCTAAAATCAATAAAAAAGATTTGGAATTTTAATATGATTGATTTTAAAGCATTAGCAAAAGAGTATGGTACACCTCTTTATGTTTATGATTTTGACTATATGAGTGTACAATATACAAAATTAAAAGAGGCATTTGGTGGACGAAAATCTATTGTTGCCTATGCTGTTAAGGCAAATTCAAACCTGAGTGTTATTAAACACTTTGCAAAGATGGGTAGTGGGGCAGATTGTGTTTCTATTGGTGAAGTTCGTCGTGCATTTATAGCAGGTATTCCTGCCTATAAAATTATTTTTTCTGGTGTTGGAAAGAGTGATGAAGAGATTCGTGAAGCTATTGAGAAAGATATTTTATATATCAATGTTGAGAGCGATGCAGAACTCCAAAGAGTTGAGGCAATAGCAAGAGATTTAGATACAAAAGCACGAATAAGCATTCGTGTAAATCCAAATATTGACCCACAAACACATCCTTATATCTCTACAGGTTTGCATGATAATAAATTTGGAGTAGATCTCTCTACTGCAAAACGAATGTATATTCAAGCGAATAATTCTGAAAATTTAGATCCTGTAGGTATCCATTTTCATATTGGTTCTCAGCTTACGCAACTCCAACCAATTCGTGAAGCAGCAGAGATTGTAGCAGACTTAATCCGTTCACTTGAAGCACTTAAAATAGAGTTGAAATTCTTTGATGTTGGTGGTGGACTTGGCATTAAGTATGATGATGAAGTGACTATTGAACCTTATGATTATGCACAAGCAATTTTAGGAACACTTACTGGACTTGATTTGACTATTTTATGTGAACCTGGAAGATTTTTAACTGCAAATGCAGGCTATTTTGTAACAAAAGTTTTATATGAAAAACAAAATGGTGAGAAAAAATTTGTGGTAGTTGATGGTGCTATGAATGATTTACTCCGTCCTTCTCTTTACGGTGCTTACCATGAAATAGAAGCGCTAAGTAATTCACAAGAGGAGCTTCGAGAGGTAGATATTGTTGGACCTGTTTGTGAGAGTGGAGACTTTTTTGCAAAAAATTATGCACTTCCTCCTCTTAAAGGTGGGGAACTGCTTGTTATTAAAAGTGCTGGTGCGTATGGTTTTGGTATGGGAAGTAACTATAATACTCGTGGTAGAAGTGCTGAAGTTGCAGTTGAGAACTCTCAAGCAAGACTTATTAGAAGACGCGAAAATTTTGAAGACCTTATAGCGCTTGAGACAGAATTTTTAGAGGATTAAATTTGTATTTTATAGATGTTCAAGGGACTCTTATCAGCGATGAAGACAAATCTCCAATACATGGAAGTAGAGAGTTTATTGAGTATCTTAATGCTCATAATACTCCCTATATGGTGATTACAAATAACACGAAAAAGACATCGTATGATTTTTATGAGTATTTGAACTCTATAGGGTTTAATTTTTCTTATGCAAAATATCTGGACCCTTTTATGATACTGGAATCTCGTGTTTCAAAAGAGGCAGTTGCTGCTTATGGTTCTGTACAATTTTTAGATTCCTTAAAAAAGATGGGTTATGTTTTAGATTATAAAAATCCAAAAACAGTACTTATTGCCATAAAAGAGGATTTTTGTGCTGATGAGTATGCGAGGATGATAGATTTTTTACTGGGTGGTGCAAAACTTATTGGGATGCATGAGACATCAATTTATGCAAAAAATAGTAAACGCTACCCTGGTTTAGGTGCAATACTCAAAATGCTTTCATTTGCTACGGCTTGCTCTTATGAAGTTATTGGAAAACCCAGTGTTCGCTTCTATGAAGAGGGATTAAGTCGTTTAAGGCTTCAAGATAAAAGTGCTATTTTTGAAAACATAACAATTATTAGTGATGATGTAATTGGTGATTTATGTGGTGCAAAAGAGCTTGGTATGCAGACGCTTTTTGTGACAAGTGGAAAGTATAAAAATGCACAAGAGATAGTTCCTTCACTCAAAGATGCTCTCAAACCAGATGTGATTAAAGCTGATATGTATGATGTTTTGCAAAGTATAAATGGAGGAAGTGTATGAAAACTTTAGATGAATGCCGTGTTGCTATTGATGCTTTAGATAATGAGATGCTAGAGTTGTTAAACAAACGAATGAGTATTGTTGAGCGTGTTGGTGAGATAAAAAAAGAGACAGGTGGTGCAATTTATAGACCTGAGAGAGAAAAAGCCATTATTGAGCGTCTTTATAGACTTAATGAAGAGCAAAAAGGTCTTTTAAATAAGAGTGCTATTGAAGCGATATTTTTAGAAATTTTTGCAGTTGCAAGAAATTTGGAACTTCCAGAACGCATTGCCTATCTCGGACCAGAAGGAAGTTTTACGCATCAAGCAGCAGAGAGCCGTTTTGGTGCTATGAGTGATTATCTCTCCCTTAATTCTATTGCATCTGTTTTTAAAACTTTGGAGTCAAAGCGCGCAAAATTTGCAGTAGTACCAATTGAGAATTCTCGTGATGGAATTGTGGGAGAAACACTTGATCTTCTTGCAAAAAGTTCGGTAAAAATTGTAGCAGAATTATATATGCCTATTCATATTTCATTTGCAACGAAGGCACAAAAGCTCGAAGATATTACAAAAATATACTCTAAAGATAAAGGATTTGGACAGTGTCGAGAGTTTTTGTCTGAACATGGTTTTGTAGATGTTGAACAAATTCCCGTTGAGTCCACTGCAAAGGCTGCAATTTTAGCATCTCAAGAGAAAAATTCAGCAGCAATTTGCTCTCATATTGCTGCAAAACTTTATGGCGTGCCTACTCTTTTTGCAAATATAGAAGACTCTGTAGATAATACAACTCGTTTTGTCATTTTAAGTGATTTTAAAAATGCAATAAGTGGCGAAGATAAAACTTCTATTTTAGTGCGTTTAAGAGATGCTGTTGAAGCTGGTTCACTAGTGCATTTCTTGCAAGATTTTGATAAAGAAAATATAAATCTATCGAAAATAGAGTCGAGACCTTCACGAGATAAAGATGGTTTTGGGTATTGGTTTTACATAGATTTTTATGGTCATATAGATGAGAAAAGAATACAAGAAATAGTACAAAAACATGCCGAGGAAGTAACTTGGCTTGGAAGTTATGTAAAGGGTGAAGATTGAAATTTAATAAAAAATTAGAAAATATTGAGACTTATGAAGCTGGAAAGCCCATAGAGCTAGTAGTGCGTGAGTTTGGAATAGAGGCAAAAGATATAGTCAAACTTGCATCAAATGAGAATCCTTATGGATGCTCTATAAAAGTACAGCAAGCTGTTGGTGATATAGTGCAAAATATGGCACTCTATCCTGATGACTCTATGATGAAATTAAAAAATGCACTTACAAAGAAATATGATGTTTTAGATGAAAATCTTATTATTGGTAGTGGTAGCGATCAAGTAATCGAGTTTATTATGCATGCAAAAGCAGATGCAAATGCAAAAATAGTTATAAATAGTGTTACATTTGCTATGTATGAGATTTATGCAAAACATATTGGTGCAGAGGTTATTCGTACTGAATCACGAGAGCATAATTTGGATGAATTTTATAGACTTTATAAAGAAGAAAATCCAGATATTATATTTTTATGTACCCCAAATAATCCGACTGGAGATGCGTTAAATTCAGCAGATATAATGGAATTTTTAGAAAAAATTGATACTGATACACTTGTAGTGATTGATGGTGCTTATATGGAATATGGTGCGTTTAAGGATGCTTCAAAAAGTGTAACACCAAAAGAACTGATAGAAAAATTTGATAATGTTATCTATTTGGGAACATTCTCTAAAGCATATGGACTTGGTGGCATGCGTGTTGGGTATGGTATATCTCGTGCAAATATTATCAAAGAACTTTATAAATTACGACCTCCTTTTAATATTACAACACTTTCATTAGAAGCAGCGAGCGTAGCACTTGAAGATGAAGCGTTTGTAAAGAGTTGTATTGCTTTAAATTTTGAAGAGATGAAACGCTATGAAGCGTTTGCAAAGGAGCAAAAAATAGATATGATTGAGAGTTATACAAATTTTGTTACGCTTCTTCTAAATGCAGACCAAGACTCTACTGCACTCTCTGATGCACTTTTAAAACAAGGTATGATTGTTAGAAATCTGAAAGGGTATGGAATGAATGCTATACGCGTTACAGTTGGAACTAAAGAACAAAATGACCGTTTTTTTGCCCTTTGTTCTGAATTGTTATAAATTTAATACGAGCAGTTAATGGATTTTAAAGTACTTTTTTCACAGTTATCAGTTTTGTATGCAAAACTTACAAAACAACAAAAAATAATTATAGCTACTGCTGTTGTTGGAATAGTTGCATTTTTAATTTTTTTGGTTGTTTATACTGCAAAAAAAGGTACAGATGATAATTATAAAGTTTTATTTGATTCATTAAGTTCAAAAGATGCTGCTAAGGTTATTGCAAAACTTGAAAAAGATGGTGTTCCTTACAAGATAGGAGCGAATAATACTATAAAAGTGCCTAAAGATGTTGTGTATAAAGAGAGAATAACAATTGCGGCACAGGGTATTCCAAAAGATGGTGGTGTAGGTTTTGAACTTTTTAATAAACAAGAGTTTGGAGCAACGAGTTTTGACCAAAATATTAAAAAACTTCGTGCCTTACAGGGAGAACTTGCTCGTACTATTACTGCACTCTCTCCTGTTGAACATGCAACAGTAACTTTAGCGTTGCCAAAAGCGACGCTTTTTGTTGCAAAGCAAACTGAGCCTACAGCTTCGGTAATGGTAACATTAGTGGAAGGTAGAAGACTTACTAGAAAACAGATACGAGGTATTAAAAACCTTGTTGCAGCATCTATTCCAAGACTTAGCGTTACAAATGTCATGCTAGTGAGTAGTGATGGTGTAACGCTAGGAGATAATGATGAACTTGATCAAATGGATGAACTCTCTGTTGCACAACAGCATTATAAACTTAAAGAGGAATATAAAAAACAGCAAAAAATTATTGATGTTATTGCTCCCTTTGTTGGTGGTAGAAAAAAAGTTGTTGCGCAGGTAAGTATTGAGTATGATTTTTCTGTTAAAAATTCAACTGCAGAGAGTTATGATCCTGACAATGTAGTAAGAAGTGAGCAATCAAGTGAAGTAAAAAGAGAAGGCTTTGAACCTAAACAGGTGGGAGGTGTTCCTGGTACTGTAAGCAATATTGGTCCAGTACAGGGGTTAAAATCTGAAAAAACGATACAAAAATATTCAAAAACTACAGGGACTACAAACTATGAAGTGGGCAAAACAGTAAGTACAATAAAAAGTCAATTTGCACGGGTGAAAAGAATTACCGCTGCAGTTCTAGTAGATGGTAAATATAAGGCAAAAATAGGTAAAGATGGTAAACCTACAGGTAAGTTAGAATATGTTCCTCTTGATAAGGCTGATATTGATGCACTTACTGCACTTGCAAGTCGAGCCATCGGAATAGATAAAGCAAGAGGCGATAAAATAACTGTTCAAAATTTACAGTTTGAGCGAAAATCTGGAATAAAACTCAATGGTATGGATAAGGCACTCTCTTTTACACAGACTTATATTGCACCATTTTCTGGATTGTTTAAGTATATTTTTGTATTAATCCTACTGTTAATTCTTTACAAAAAAGTTATTGCTCCATTTGCAGATAAAATGTTAGAAATATCAAAAGAAGATGAAGAGTTAGAAGCACCATCATTGAATATTGAAGATGATGAGGATGAAGATTTGGTTTCAAAAGCACAGGCGATGCGTAAAAAAGTTGAAGAGCAATTAGATATGGGTTCTAATTTTAATGAAGATGATCTAAAATATGAAGTTATACTAGATAAAGTAAAAACTATGGCAGAAGATGCTCCTGACGAGATAGCCGCCCTTTTAGAAGCCCTTTTAAATGAAGATGCAGAGATTCCTATGCCAAGCAGGAATAAGGAGCAAAAATAAATGGCTACATTAACCCCACAACAGCAAGCTACATTTGATGAGATGTCCATTGCAGAGAGGATTGCTGTCCTTCTTTTACAGCTTGGTGAAGATGCAACTTCTGCTATTTTTTCAAATATGAGTGTTGATGCTATTACAGAAGTGTCAAAATATATTGCAACCAATTCGAGTATTGATAAGGCAGTTGCTACGGCTGTTCTTGAAGAATTTCATGCAATTTTTCAATCTGGACAGTTTATTACTTCTGGTGGTCTGGAGTATGCTAGAGAGCTTCTTTATAGAACTCTTGGACCAGAAGAGGCAAAAAAAGTTTTGGAAAAACTTTCAAAGAGTATGCAAAATACACAAAATTTTGCTTATCTGTCTAAGATTAAGCCTCAACAACTCTCAGATTTTATTGTGAATGAACACCCTCAAACCATTGCTCTTATTTTAGCACATATGGACCCCACAGAAGCAGCAGATACTTTGCAATATTTTCCAGATGAACTTAGAAGTGAAGTGACTATGCGTATGGCAAAACTTGGCGATATATCTCCTTCTGTTATTAAGCGTGTTTCAGCAGTGCTTGAATCAAAACTAGAATCTCTTGCTTCTTATAAAGTTGAGGTTGGTGGTACGAGAGCAGTTGCTGATATTTTTAACCGTCTTGGTGCAAAAAGCTCTAAAGCGACACTTGCAACTATTGAACAGGTTGATGAAGAACTTGCTACGAAAATTAAAGAGATGATGTTTACATTTGAAGATATTGTTTCATTGGATAAAGGGGCAATTACAGAGACACTTAAAGCCGTCGATAAAGCAGAACTGATGTTGGCACTTAAATCTTCTCCTGAAGAGTTAAAAGAGAAATTCTTCTCAGCTATGAGTGAGAGAGCGCGTGAAGCATTCATCGAAGAGATGCAGTTCCTTGGTGCTGTGAAAATGAAAGAGGTTGAAGCGGCACAAAGAAAAATTGTTGAAGTTGTAAATCAACTTGCAGAAGCAGGAACAATTCAAATGGGTTCAAGTTCTGAAGAGATGATAGAGTAGTAAATGGCAACTATAATTTCAAATGACTCAATCGAAAAACACAATGTAGATAAGTATAATTTTAAGGTCATTGCACTTGGTGCAAATGATGAGACTCATAAAAATTCACAATCTCCTTCTACTAATCATACAGAAGCAAAGGTAAGTGATGTGGATTCTAGTGCGCTTTCACAAAGTTCTAAAGATTCACTCATTGAGTCGTTAATGCAAAAGACTGATGATATGTCATCGAATTTTATTAAACTGCAAATGAAGCTTGAAGCAAAAGAAGAAGAGTATGAAAATGAACTGAAAAAAGCCAAAGAAGAGGCATTCTCCGAGGGTATGAAAGCTGGAGAAGCAAAGGCATTAGAAGATATTGATAAAAATCTTAATGTGAAATTGACTCTTTTAGAAGATTCCATTATAAAATTAGATACAAGTGCTCAAGAGTTTTCGAGTGCCTTAGAGGGGATTAAAAGTGAATTGGTAGTTGCAGCACTTGATATTTCTAAAGAGGTTATCAAGGTAGAATTAAATGAAAACTCTGCAGAGGTGGCAAAACTCCTCTCTGATGAGCTTATGAAAGAGCTTCAGTCAGCTTCAAAAATAGAATTGAAAGTAAATCCAAAAGATCATGCAGTAGTTTCAGAACATTTACAATCATTAAAAAATGTAAAAGTTCTCTCAGATAGTGCAGTAAGTGAAGGTGGTGTTATTGTAATGAGTGATGCTGGAAATATAGATGCACAAATATCAAAACGATTCCAAAGAGTAAAAAAGGCAGCCTTAGATGAGTAAAAGAGTGAATGTAAAAACAAAATCACCAGAAGAGTTAGAAGAACTTTGTAGTGAGATAAGAGATAGAATTTTAAAAGTTGTGAGTCATAATGGTGGGCATTTAAGTTCTACCTTGGGTGCCACGGAGATAATAGTGGCAATGCATAAAGTTTTTGATTCACAAAAAGATCCCTTTATCTTTGATGTTTCTCATCAGGCATATGCACATAAACTCCTTACTGGTAGATGGGATGAGTTTGAAACTCTCCGTCAATTTAATGGAATGTGTGGCTACACAAAGCCAAGTGAGAGTAGTGATGATTATTTTGTAGCAGGGCATAGCTCTACTTCTATATCTTTAGGTGTTGGTGCAGCAAAGGCAATAGCCCTCAAAGGGGAAGAAGAGTCTAGGATTCCTGTAGTACTTATAGGCGATGGTTCTATGACGGCAGGAATGGTCTATGAAGCATTAAATGAACTAGGGGATAGAAAATACCCTATGATTATCATTTTAAATGATAATGAAATGAGTATCTCAAAACCAATAGGGGCTATGAGTAGAATTTTAAGCTCAGCTATGGCATCGCCACTGTACCAGCGTTTTAAGAAAAATACTGAAAGTTTTGTAGATAATTTTGGTGAGGGTGCGCGTTATTTAGCGAAGCGTATGGAAGAGTCATTGAAGCTGATTACTCCCGGTGTCCTTTTTGAAGAGATGGGAATTGACTATATTGGTCCCGTAGATGGGCATAACCTTACACAACTTATTGATATTATGCAGACGGCAAAGAGCTTGAAAAAACCTGTACTTATTCATGCCCAAACGCTTAAAGGCAAAGGGTATGAAATAGCAGAGGGACACGAAGAGAAGTGGCATGGTGTAGGTCCTTTTGATATAAAAGATGGACACTCTCTTAAAAAAGCCTCTCTTAAAAGTGCGACACAAATATATACAGAGTCTCTTTTGCATCTGTGTGAGCATAATGATAAAATTGTAGGGGTAACAGCAGCCATGCCAAGTGGTACAGGACTTTCTCCTCTTATGGAAAAATATCCTAACAGATTTTGGGATGTAGCCATTGCAGAACAACATGCCGTAACCTCTATGTCAGCATTAGCAAAAGAGGGCTTTAAACCATTTTGTACAATTTACTCTACATTTTTACAGCGTGCTTATGATCAGGTTATTCATGACGCTTGTATAATGGACTTGCCAATTGTTTTTGCCCTTGACCGTGCTGGAATCGTTGGCGAAGATGGTGAAACACATCAGGGCGTTTTTGATGTGAGTTTTTTACGAGCTATTCCAAATATGACACTTTTTGCTCCACGAGATGAAAAAAGTTTTCATCAGGCGATGGCATTCGCTTCGGAGTATGAACATCCTTGTTCTTTGCGTTATCCAAGAGGTTCTTTTATAGAGACGGATTTAGTACAATCTTCTGTGTTTGAGTTAGCAAAATCACAACTGCTTATTGAAAATGATAGTAATATTCTCTTTATAGGCTATGGAAATGGAGTAGGGCGTGCATATGAAACGACTAAAGAGTTGGATGAAAAAGTAGCTCTGCTTGATTTGCGTTTTGTAAAACCACTTGATGAAGAGATGCTAATAATGCTTGCAAAAAAACACAAAAAATGGTTTATTTTTAGCGATACGGCAAAAAGTGGTGGTGTTGGTTCTGCTATTTTAGAATTTTTAGCCAAAGAGAAAATAATGGATATTGCTTTGGAGAGTTTTGAGTATGAAGATGCGTTTATTACACATGGCAATACAAAAGTGGTTGAAGAGTCCCTTTCTCTTTTACCTATACAACTCGCACAGCGTGTAAAAGCTTTAGTTCTTTAGAAAAATAATAGAGAGAATAAGTTAAAAATTGTAAGAAGTCTATTCTTATTATTAGGAGCGTATTTATGAGTAAATTAAGCATGTATCCAATAACCTTGGATGGTGAGAGTGTAGAGAAAAAAAGGATAGAGATAAAAGGGTACTTTAATAATACTTTTGATCTGTTTGAAAAAGTTTTTGAGGTGTTAAAAGATGAAAGTGTCTTTTACAAAAAGAGCGAACCTTCACGCCATCCTATGATATTTTATTTTGGACATACTGCAACTTTTTTTATAAATAAACTCATCAATATGAAGATAATTGAGAAGCGTATAAATCCCCCTTTTGAGTCAATATTTGCTGTTGGTGTTGATGAAATGAGTTGGGATGATTTGAATGAGACACATTATGAGTGGCCAAAAGTTTCAGAAGTTCGAGAGTATCGAAATAGTGTAAGAACTCTTGTAAATGAGTTAATTATGAGTCTTGATTTTACTCTCCCAATAGATGATAGTTCTGCCATGTGGATAATACTGATGGGTATAGAACATGAGCGAATACACATTGAAA
>JALSWC010000199.1 GCA_027060825.1 Sulfurimonas sp. | reverse complement strand
TAGCAAAAGAGAAAGAGCTTAGCTGTTAAGTTTCATCACTTCCCTTTCACTAAAGTTTAATGTTATTTAGACTATAATTACTTTCTATTATTGAAAAAGTTATACTTTTTCAATAAAAATTTTGACTGTGGATTTATCACTTATTTTTCTCCTTATCGCTTAACTGGATAAAGCAGTCCCCTCCTAAGGGATAGCTCAAGGTTCGAGTCCTTGTGGGGAGACCAGTAGTAAGTAATATTTTTAAAAGAGTACTTCATTCTCTCCTATCATTTGATAGAGATTATTTGACTTCCTATGTTTTACCATATCAGTAAGTTTTTCAATTTTTTGTTGTTCCTCTTCTAAAAGATTCTGTACTTCCATGTGAAATTTATCCAGTTTTTTCTCAAGATAAGAAGTATCAAATTTTCCTGCTTGAAAGTCTTTATCCATTACAATAGCTTGATGCAGAGGGATGTTTGTTATAATTCCATCTATGTAAAACTCATCTAAGGCACGCGCTGCTCTTCTTACTGCACCTTCCCATGTAAGTGAAAAAATTATAAGTTTACCTATCATAGAATCGTAATTTGCAGGAATTTTATAGCCTGCATAGATGCTTGTATCGAGACGAACGCCTGGACCCCCTGGTGCCATATAGTTTGTGATTGTCCCTACTGCTGGCATAAAGTTGTTATTTGGATTTTCTGCATTTATTCTAAACTCTACAGCGTAACCACGAAGAAGAATTTCTTCTTGTTTATATTTAAGCTTATCTCCACCTGCAATTTCTATCATGCGTTGAATAATGTCAATACCAGAAATTCTCTCTGTAACAGGATGTTCAACTTGCACACGAGTATTCATCTCAATGAAATAGATATTATCAACATCATCAACAAGAAATTCAACAGTACCGACACTTTCATAACCAATTTTTTTCACAGCATCTACGGCAATTTTATAGAGTTTTTGGCGTGTCTCTTCATTGAGTAGTGGACTTGGTGCTATCTCTATGACTTTTTGATGACGGCGTTGGATGGAACAATCACGGTCTCCTAAATGCACAACATGACCAAATTTGTCTGCTACTATTTGTACTTCTATATGGCGAGGATTACGCACATATTTTTCAATGAATACTTCTCCTTTTCCAAAGTATTTTATCGCTTCATTTGTTGCTGATGCAAAAAGTTCTTGAAATTCCTCAGCTTCTTCAACAATACGCATACCACGACCACCACCACCAAACGCAGCTTTTATGATGATTGGAAAACCTATCTCTTTTGCTATTTTTTCACCCTCTATTGGGTCTGTCATTGGTTCAAGTGTTCCTTCTAAAATAGGCACACCAACCTCTTTTACAGCAGCTTTTGAAGTCATTTTATCACCAAAGAGGGCAATATGCTCTGCTTTTGGACCAATAAAAATAATGCCATTATCTGCACAAGCTTGTGCAAATTCAGCACTTTCAGAGAGAAAGCCATATCCTGGATGAATAGCGTCACATTTTGCTTTTTTTGCTATATCTATAATTCTGTCGTAGTGTAAGTATGCCTCTACTGGATTTCCAACAATAGGGTAACACTCGTCAGCTTTACGAACCCAAACACCTTCAATATCTACCTCTGAAAAGATTGCAACACTTTTTACACTAAGCTCTTTACAAGCTCGTATAATTCTAAGAGCGATTTCTCCTCTATTTGCTATTAATACTTTTTTTATTTTATTCATAAAATTTCCTCATTTTTTTATTTGAAAATTTTATACTATTTAAAATAATCAATGAAAAACAGAGCTTAATTATTAACTAAGTTAGTCGTATCTATGTTGTAAAAACTTTTTAACTCATTATAAAGTTCTGGAAAGTGCTTTTTTAGACTTTGTGGTGTTTCAAAAAAACGCTCACTGACAACTGCAAAAAATTCTGCTTCATTTGTGGATGCATAAGAGCCAAGAAGTTTGTATTTTCCCCAGTCTCGATTTTTAGCAACAACAGTAGAGAGTTTTTTATAGTCATGAAAAAGTATGTTTGTCCACTCATCATATTTTGATTTCTTTATTGGTGGAACACCATCTATCTCTCCATCCATAAAGTCAATTTCATGAGCAAATTCATGTACTATTACATAGAATGTTCTATTTTTTCTTTATCCTCTCGTGGGAGGTGAGGGTAATGTGCTGTTTTGTTTAGGTAACTTTTATATTCCTCTTTAAAAGGCATAGCAAGTGCCTTTTTTTCGTTCTTTTCTTTTCTGATTTTCAAAAACATCCAAAGGGCAATTACGCTAAATCCTAAGCCTGCAAAAACGAAAAGAAGTGCTAAATAGTAGCTCATGCGTCTCGTTTTTCTTTGAGGTAGTAAAACATTGCAAGTTCTGTAAAATAGGGACCAAAAACATTAAATACAGGGATAAAGTTAAAGAATGAACCTATTAAGTTAAGCCCCCAGATAGAAGCTTTAAACTCTTTTAATTTCTCTTTTTCTACAGTGCCAAATACAAATGAAGCAGTATCATAAGAGATGGTATCTTTCATCATCCATGTCCAAAGTCCAACAAGAATGATAAAGTTGATAACAGGAATAAAAAGTAGAGGAAATGAGATAATGGAAATACCAATGAATATTCCTGTATCTTTAATCGTTTTCTTCATATTATTATATTCATACTCATCATGCATGCTATCATATGGAAACTCTATCTCTTTTACTTCCGATAAAAATTTACTAGAGAACATACTTGTGACAAAAATCATACTGACGATTATTCCAGCATAAATAACATAAAAACCAATAAGATATGAAATCCCTGTTTCAATAGTCTGAAATGGTAACCATGTTAAAAGTTTTAAAAATTTTGAATAGATGAAATCATGTTCAAAAAACCAAACAATTCCCCAAAAAACAGCACTTGCAAGACCTATACCTATTGAAAGTGTGGCGTACTTGTCTTTACTTATTTTTCCAAATATAATATTTCCCAAAAAGGCGAATAGGAGTGCAAAAGTGACCAAAACCAACTGTAACCATACAAAAGCTGAGAGCATCAAAGCTCCATTTGAACGCAACATAGAGAATGGAATAAAAGTTAAAATAGAACTTGTACTCGAAATAATTCCATCCCAAAAAAACATTCCAATGACAATCCATATTCCAGATATAACGAGACCACTCATCATAGCAAATTTCATTGTTCTTGCTTTAAAAACACCCTTGAAACCAAAAACGACTGCATCCATAAAATCTTGCATATTCTCTCCTAATTTTTTACTTTAAATAATTGAACCTAAAAATAACATTATAACATCTATTACTTCTTTACCAAAATAATATCCTAAAGTTGTAAATGTAATAGCCCACATTAAGAAAATGTGTTATCTCTATTTTAAAATCTCTTTGTTCTGAATGTGAAAGGCTTCATCAAAAGTATATACAATAATTTCTCCCGTAGGAATTTCAAGTTTTACTACCTCTTTTTCGCTAAGTCTATCCAAATGCATCACTAAAGAGCGTAGAGAATTTCCATGTGCAGATATAAGCACTGTTTTATCTGCTTGTAACTCTTGGATAATAACTTCGTTATAATAATCAACAGCGCGTTTTTTTGTATCTTTGAGTGATTCATGAAGTGGTAAGCATTCACGAGAAAGAGTAGCATATTTTTTATCTCTCCAAGCAACACGCAAATCATTTTCATCCAAGGGAGGAGGGGGTACATCATAACCACGACGCACAGCTAAAAACTCCTCTTCTCCATACTCTGCTAAAACTTTTGTTTTATCTTCTCCTTGCCATGCACCATAATGGCGTTCATTGAGTTTATAAGAGCGAATAGCATCAATATGCTCCCATTCCAACTCATGTAAAGCAATCTGTGCGGTATGGATGGTACGCTTAAGCCATGAAGTGAAACAAATATCTGGATAAATTCCATTCTTTTTCAGTAAAATACCAGCTTCTTTTGCCTCTTGCACTCCCTTTTCACTCAATTCTACATCTGTCCAACCTGTAAAAAGATTTTTTTGATTGTAAATACTCTCACCATGACGCATTAAAATAAGTTTTCGCACTTTACTTCCTTTCTTTTAATCAATATTAACTATAATTCTATTATAATTAAATTAATGCAAGGAAAAATAATTAATGAGCTATGCTCCACCTTACATAATAACCTCAAAAATGCTTACATTTGTTACTTTAATAGCTGAAGAACTTACAAAAATAGAATTTGAATTTAATAAAACTATCACTCCTATGCTTCGTAAGAAAAACCGTATTAGAACATTAGCAGGAACTTTAGAAATAGAGGGAAATTTTTTAGGTGAAGAGAAAATAACAGCTATTTTAGAAGGGAAAAGAGTGTTGGCAACTCTCCCTGAACTAGCAGAGGTTCAAGGTGCTATAAATGCTTACTTATTTAGTACCACAACTCATGGGAGAACTTTTTACTTGGCTTCAAAAGAGTGATACTGAGGAGTTATAATCAACTTTTTTCATGGTTTCCAACAGAAAGTATAGTGAGAGAGCATCAAGAAGCGTATTATAAAGCACTTGAAGATTCAACTGCTCTTGGAGAATCGACACCATTTATAGAATTTATGTTGGAAATGATAGTGAAATCTATTAACATAACTCTAAAAAGTAACCATCAGGATATTGGGAAGTAAAGGAATAATATGACAAAAACTAGACTATTTCAGTTCGTAATATTAACGCTATTTATAGCTCTTTTTCAAGGGTGTAATTCAACGCCAGATACTTATATGGCATCTCAAAAATATATACTAAGTAATGGAAAAAGTGCTTCATGTGATGCTGTTTTAGATAAAAAATATTATGAAATTTGTTATAACAATGGACTTAAAGGTGCGTTATTTGTTTCGTATGTCTTATCTGGAGATAAAGTTGATGCACTGAATATAGAAGAAAGGCCATCTTTTTATGAAGATAAAAGTTTGCCTAAAAAATATGAAAGTAGAGCGAGTGACTATACGGGGAGTGGTTATGAGCGAGGGCATCTTGCAAATGATGCTTCTTTTGATTATTCACAAGCTTCTCTAAAAAGTACTTATGTCATGTCAAATATTGTGCCTCAAGAACCTTCTGTCAATAGATATGCATGGAGTGATACAGAAAAAGAGGAGAGAACTCTTGCAAAAAAATATGGAGAGGTTGGTGTGATTATAGGGGTTGTATATGATGATAATCCACAAAGAATAGGTGCTGATGCCATAGCCGTCCCTGAAGCATTTTATAAAACTATTTTTAATGCAAATGGCGAACAAGTTTGCTATTACTATAATAATTTACCTATATTGGATACAGAAAAGGATAGACTTGAAGAGCATAAAGTAGATTGTGCAACGCTAACATTAGAGTATGATGGCATGCGTACTATATCACTTAAAAGTATGAAAAAAATACCTTCAAAACCAGTTTATTCTTGTCAAAAAAAGAAAACATGTAGTAGCATTTCTTCCTGTGATGAAGCCTATTTTTATTTGGGAAGTTGTGGGTTTTCTAATTTAGATAAAAATAAAGATGGCATACCTTGTGAGAGTCTTTGTAATTAATTTTGCTTATAACTGCTCAGCAAAATAAGAACTCCGTACCAATATTCCAGATGCGACAGCTTGAAATCCAATGGCATAGGCTTCATCCTTTATATCTTCAAAAAATGCTTTATCATAGTACTTTTCAACGCTATGGTGTTGAGGTGTGGGTTGCAAGTATTGACCAATGGTAAGCTCACTTACGCCTACATCTACAAGTTCACGCATAGAATCTAGTAGCTCCTCTTTACGCTCTCCTAGCCCTACCATTAAAGAGGATTTTATGATTTTATTTGAGTTTTTTGCATAGTACTCTAACACTTTTAAAGAACGGTCATAATTACTTTGTGGACGCACATATTTACTCACTCTTCGTACAGTCTCTTGATTGTGTGCGAGTTTGTGGGCATCACTTGCTATTACCCTATTGAGTGCATCTTTATTTTCACGAAAATCAGGGGTGAGCAGTTCTATTTTTATATTTGGATTGTACTCTTTTATGCTTTTTACACATGCTACAAAATGTCTTGAACCATAATCTTTTAAATCATCTCTATCAACGGAAGTAATGACGACATACTCTAAATTGAGTTCTTTTATGGCAGTTGCTAAACGCAAAGGTTCATGCATATCTATCTTTTGCCCATGCCCAGTTTTGACATTACAAAAGGAACAGGCTCGTGTGCAGACCTCTCCTAAAATCATAAAAGTTGCACTTCCTCGAGAGTAACACTCTGCTCTATTTGGACATGTAGCTGCTTCGCATACGGTTGTAAGGTGGTTTTTTTGGAGTATTGTTTGCATACTATACAATAGTTCAGGGGAGGGTGCTTTTACTTTTGGTTTATACTGTTGCATCATGAAAACTCTCTTGTAAAAAATGGATTATTTGGTGATTGACACTCTCTTGTGTAAGATGAATATTTTCATTTGCAAGAGAGGTAGGTACAATGTCCTCTAAATTACAAGGATTTATTTGTGAGTGAAAAGCTAAATCAACAGCAACATTAAGAGCCACGCCATGCAAAGAAACTCCTTGTGAATAGCGAAATCCAAGCGAGGCAATTTTACGGTTTTGAATGTAAAAGCCAGCTTGTTCTTTGTTATACTTTACTTCAGGCAAATATTTTATAAAAAAAGCCTCAAATGCAGTAAGCACTTTTTTATAAAATTTTGCAGGATTTTTTACTTGAAAACAGAAATAGTAGATATTTTGCCCAAGTGAGTGGCAGGTGATGGAACCACCTCTGTCACTTTGAATAGCATCGACATTAAAGCTCTCTTTTTCTGCTGTTCCAATTGTAAAAACATTGGGATGGGAGCAGAGAATAAGATGATTTTGCCCATCTTTTTGTGCAAGAGTATGGACTTTTTGCATCTTCTGCCTTGCTTGCTTGTAGTCAATCTCTCCCCATTGATGCAAAATCATAATTTATAAAAAGTTCGCTCTAATGCTTCGGAGAAAGTAGGGTGTGCTAAAATTGTTCGTTTTGCTTGAGCAACATCCATCTCTCCTGCTAAACTCATAGCAACTGTAGCTATAAGTTCTTCTGCATTTGGTGCAAATATTTCAGCCCCTAAGATAAATCCCTCTTCATCCACAAAACTTACCATTATACCTTTGCTTGCATGATTGTAAACGGAGTAGGTAAATTGGTTGAGTGTGACTAGGCTCTCTTTATATTTGATATTTTCATTTTCTAGTTGTATCTTGGTTTTGCCAACAACTGCATAGCTCATAGGTAGCGTATGAATAAACTTCACAACATGTTCTAAATTAAGAGTATGAGGCTTTTCTCCTAAAATGCGTTGTGTGACATTAAGGGCTTCTGCTCTTGCTGCATGTGCTAGTTGAAGTTTACCATTACAATCTCCTATGGCGTAATGTTTTTCAAGTGTTGTCTCAAAATAAGCATCGCTAACAATGCCATGTTTCACTTCGATTTCATTGCATCCAACAACATCTACATTTGGTCGTCTCCCTGTCGCAACAAGAAGCATCTCTGTGTAATTGTTGCTACCATCTTCATAGCTAAGATGCACCCCTTTTTTTGTTGAGGTCGCTTTACTAATAGGATGATTGTGCAAAATATTTACACCAAGTTTTTCAAGTTGCATCTGCATGGCACTTTCAATGCTAGGATGGGCATTTTTGAGTACCTTTTCATGCCTATTTAAGAGTGTTACTTCTACGCCAGCCGTTGCAAAAAAGCTTGCCATCTCAAGCCCTATAGCTCCTGTTCCATAAATAGATATTTTTTTTGGCAACTTTTGTAAATTTAAAACATCATCACTTATGATAATATCTTTTGCATTATAAGCAACACCATCAGGTATAAAAGGTAAAGAACCTGTTCCTATAACAATATATTCTCCCTCTATCACTTCGCCATTGACTTCTACTTTATGTGGAGCAACAAGCTTCCCTTTTCCCTCAATCAACTCAAAATGAGAACACTGTTTTTGTACCACTTTAGTAACACTTTTAAGCAGAGCCTCTTTTTTTTCAAAGAGTGTTTTCATATCTAAACGCAGTGAGCCTTCAACTATCTCATTTTGTGCTTCATAGATAATATTTGAGTAGTGCAAGAACATCTTAGAAGGTATGCATCCCTTATGCAGACAAACACCACCAAGTTGATTCATATCACTCTCAATAAGTGCCACTTTTTTTCCGTTTTTTGCAGCGACAATCGCCCCTGCATAATTCAATCCACCACCTATGTAAATAATGTCATACATTGTTTCTACTCCTCATAAAGCATATTCATAATTAGTTTAATAATTATCTCTTTTTGATCTGGATTCGATTGCGCTACTAAAAGGGCAATGGATGCCAAAGCATTGTCATTAATTTTACTCTCACCATCATTTTTATATAAGATGCCATTTTTATGTAAAAAGAGTACAAAAAGATAAGCACCTATGCGTTTGTTCCCATCATTAAAAGGATGCCCTTTAATAACATAATAAAGAAGATTCGCTGCTTTAGCTTCAAGCGAAGGTAATAAATCGGTACCTCCAAATGTTTGGTAAATATTGAGTAGATTCCCTTTAAATTCTCCTGCTTTTTCATGTCCAAAAAGTTCTGTGGCTTCACCTTTTTCCATTAACACTTTTTTCAGTTCTGTTATGGCTACTTTTGCTTCGTCGTAACCAAGTATAAATTTTTCATCTTTTGTTTGTATGATTTCTTGCAGGCTTTGTTCATCATATCCTTGTAAGAGAGCCCAAGATTTAGCATATTCACTTACAATTTCTACAAAACCTTTTGCTTCTGTAAGACTTAACTCTTGATTTGCCAAACCTTGCTTAATAAGTGCAAGTGTTTTATTCAAGTCATCTAGTTTTTGTTCTTGGAGTTTTTTATGGTTGAGAGCATAGCCGTTTATAAGGTATTGATTAAGAATATTGGTAGCCCATTTTCTAAATTTAGTTGCTTTTTTTGAATTAACTCTATATCCAATTGATATAATCATATCAAGATTATAGAAATTTTTCTTTCTCTTTTTGCCATCTTTTGTAACTTGTTCCAAAATGGAACAAGTTACTTCTTTTTCTAACTCCTCACTCTTATAAATATTACCAATATGTTTTACAATAGCAGGACGATTTACATCGAAAATCATAGCTATTTCATTTGCATCAAGCCAAATTGTTTTATCTTCAACTGACAATTCTAGATTTACATTTCCATCTTCATAAATTACAATATCACTCACAAATTTACTCCTTAAAGTTCAAAGGCTCATGTGCCTCTTGTTTCACATCTGCCATAAAGAGTGCTGCTTCATAACCATTTATAAGCCTATGGTCTGCAGTGAGTGTTACACTAATTTTGCCATCAGTTATGCCACCTACTGCGACAATGGCACTCTCCTCTTTGTTTATCATGGCATCAAAACGAGCAACGCCGAGCATTCCAAGATTTGAGATGCCAAAAGTGCCACCTTGCATATCTTTTGTACTGAAACTATTTGTTTTTAGCTTCTTTTTAAATGCGTTAAGTTGCTCTGTTATCTGAGAAATTGTAAGTCTGTTTGCATCTTTTATGACTGGCATATAGAGATTTTTTGCATCTGCTACGGCTATGGAGAGGGAAGCATTTGGAGTAATTAAGAAGGTGTTTTCTAAAAGTTGTGTGCGAAAACTCTCATGTTGCATCATTACTTTTGCAAATATTTTCACAAGCCACGCTGTAATACTGTGAGAGGGATGTTCTTGAAAAAGTTTTGCTTCTAAGGAGTCATAAATGTGATAAATTGGTTTTTGAGAAGAACGGGTTACATTGTCAATGATTGCCTTTTGCATCGCTGAAAGTGGCTTTGGAAGTGCTATTTCATTTTCATTTATATAGCTTTGTACTTCATCACTATCTATTTTATGATTAAGCTTAAAAAGCGAACTATTTAGCTGGTACGCTTGTAAAAGTTTTAAGGCTTTTGGCGTAAAATACTTCTCTGTGACATACTCGTCCACATCTTCTGTGTGCAGTACTTTTTGAGGTGTTCTTTCTTGAATTTTTTCAATATCAACACCTATTGCAGCGGCTTTTGCTCTTGCTTTTGGAGAGATGCCATTTTGAGTTTTATGAGAAATAGTAGTAACAGTTGATGTGTTAAATATCTCATCTAAAACACTTTTTTTCTGGGTTGTATTTGGCTCTGTATTTTCTTTTTTAGACACTTCTCGTTTTGGAGTTTGTTTCTCTTTTGTCACTGTTGTCGGCTGAGGTGTTACTTGTACTTGTTCTGTAGAAGCCGTAGTACCTGTTTCAATGCGTGCAATAACAGTCCCAATTTTCACTTCATCATCTTCTTTTGCTAAAAGTTCTTTGACAACACCATCTTTAAAGGTTTGCACCTCCATAATTGCCTTGTCACTCTCTACCTCAGCAATAACATCGCCATTTTTGACACTTTGACCTACACTTACTTTCCAGCTTACTAACTTTCCCTCATCCATAGAGTCCGAGAGTTGTGGCATTACTATTTCATACATCGTTTTTTCTCCCCCACGCTATAATCTCTTGTGCAATAGAATTAGGAGTAGGAATAGATGCAAGCTCTAGTGTTCTGTTGTAAGGGATTGGAACATCTTTTCCAGCTAAACGAAGAGGTGGTGCATCAAGCGAATAAAACATCTCTTGGGCTGCCCATGCAATTACTTGTGAGCCAAATCCACCTGTTTTATGGTCTTCTTCCACCATGACAACGCGTGAAGTTTTTTGAATGGAAGTTGCCAATGTTGCATAGTCTATAGGGTTGAGCGAACATAAATCTATAACTTCACATGAACAGTTTAAAGCACTCTCAATTTCAGGAATACTTTGCATTACATCATCAACCATTTTAAGATAAGAGATAATGGTAATGTCTTCTCCCTTTTTTACAATACGCGCTTTAAAAGGGTCAAGTTGCTCTTCAAAATTCACTTCTCCCTTTTTATTATAAAGCAGTTCATGTTCTATAAATACAAAAGGGTCATTTGAAAGTATGGCAAATTTAAGTGCATGGTAGGCATAATTTACATCACAAACACTAAGGACTCTAAGCCCTGGTACACTACAAAGCATCTGCTCATAACTTTCACTATGCTGTGCTGCGAGTTGTTTGCTTACACCTTGTGGAAAACGCACTACCATAGGTAAAATTATTTTTCCATCACTCATATAGTGGAATTTTGCCATATGATTTATAATCTGGTCAAATGCAAGCAGAGAGAAATTTCCTGTCATAATTTCAGCAACAGGACGAAGTCCACCTATTGCCATTCCTACAGCATTGCCTACGATGCTAAGTTCTGCTATTGGGGTATCTATAACGCGTTCTTCACCATATTTTTCTACCAGCCCCTCAGTCACTCGAAAACTACCACCATATAGCCCCACATCTTCACCGAGTGTTACCACGGTGTCATCTATTGCCATTACTTCATCAAGTGCCTTGTTTAGTGCTTCACGGTACAACATCTTAAACCTCCTCTACAAAAACATGTTCTAACAGAGCTGCTGTGTTTGGCTCTATTGCATTTTTAGCAAATTCTACTGCTTCATCCACTGCTTTTTGTGCTTTTTGTTCAATCTCTTGCAACTCTTTGTCACTGCACATCCATTTCTCTAGCAACTCTTTTTTAAAATGTTCCAGAGGGTCTTTTGCCTTGCAACGGTGCATCTCCTGCGTACTTCTGTAACTATTTGGATCACTTACAGAATGACCTTCAAATCGGCATGTAAAAGCCTCCACAAAAACAGGACCATGCCCATCTTCAATAAGCTTTTGTGCTTTTTTAATCGTTTCATAAACAGCTTCGGCTTTCATTCCATCAACGGAGAGTGTCATCATATAAGGCTCTGCTTTTTTAGCTTGTTCACGGAATGGTGCAGAGCGTTTTATATTCGTTCCAATGGCATATTCATTGTTTTCACATAAGAAGAGGAGGGGGAGTTTATGCGTTGATGCAATATTTAATGATTCAAAAAATGCTCCACCATTACTTGCACCATCGCCAAAAATAACCATAACACCCTCTTCACTCCCTTGGAGTTTTCGAGCATAGGCACACCCCACTGCGTTTGGAATTTGTCCCCCCACAATGGCATCGCCTCCGTAAAAGAAACGAGAGGGTTCAAAAAGGTGCATACTGCCACCTTTACCTCCACTTACTCCCTCAGCTTTGCCAAAGAGTTCTGCCATTACTGCTTTTGGTGCAATTCCTCTTGCCATAGCCATGATATGCTCACGATAAGTCGCAAAAATATCGCCTTTTTCAAATGCTTTCATGGCTGCAACACTAAAAGCCTCTTGTCCAAGGTCAAGATGTAAAAATCCTGAAACATTGCCTTGCATATAGTTCTCTTTTGCTGCATACTCAAAGTTACGACCTAAAACCATAAAATAGTAAATCTCTTGTGCTAGTAATTTGTTCATCATTAAGCCTTTTTCGTAAATAATTTTATTTTATTGAGTGCTTCTACCTCTTCTTCGAGTTTAGCACTTAATTCATCTTCTTCATCTTCAAGTTTGCTGGTTAATTTTTCTCTTTCTACTTTGAGTTCTCGTAAAAATCTTATACGGCGTTCTACAAAATAAAAATATAACAAGCCACTAATAGCTGCTGCATATAAACACCACACAGATGTAAATCCATAAGGGAGTAAAAATGCAATAAGACTTAGACCTATAAGGTTTAAAAAACCAAAAAGTTGTATGGAAATACTGCTACTTAACATTAAAGCACCACATGTTGTAAGTACATATATGGCGGCATCATAGTAGTTCGCAGTCCAAGGATTACTGTAATATAATGTATTGTGTAGTACTTTTACATCACTTGAAACTGTTGCAAGACCATAAAGAGTATAGAGCATTAACCCAAAACCAAGCAGAGTAAGAATGGAAAGAAGGTGTCTTTTAAAGCCATTCTTCTCTACAAGCCAAATAGCTAAAGGAATAAGAAAAGGCAATACACCTTGTGCATAGTAGATAAATATAGTTTCAGCCATTTGTAGTGCCCTATGTGCAATTTCTCCTTCAACTCCCAGCCAAACAAAACCTTCTGTAAGCTGATGTAATCCAAATAGAAGTGGCAAAGATGCAAAAACAACTTCATTAGGTACACTCACTTTTTTCAGTGTTAAAATACCAACTATTCCAATGACTCCTGCAAGTGTAAAATTTAAAATTGCAAAATAAAGCTCCATAATTATTTCCCTTTAGAGTATTTTTTCATAGGCTATCCCTATAGTAATTGTAATGATACCTAAAACAGTAATCCAAATAGCTGATTTATAGCTATTTTTAATACCTCCAAACCAGAGAGCATAGAGTGCTTTTAAAAGATTATTGCTTCCTGCTGCTATCATAATTGCTGTAATTATTTGTGTGGAACTTACACTTAATTTTCCAGTTAATATTGAAAGAATAAAGGGGTCAATGTCGGTAAAGCCTACTAAAAACGAGAGTATTTCTAAACCTGATGTTCCATACTTTTGTGTTACAAAATGCGTCAAAACAATCATGGCAACAAATAAAAAGGCAAATAAAAAGGCAGTTTTTAACTCTAATGGATTGCTATCAGCTATACCTACATGCTGTTCTGGTTCTTTTGTCTGATTTTTGAGATAAAAAGAGGAGATAATAAATCCTATAAGAGATAGAACGGTAAAAGGAAGAATAAGTCTCTCTCCAATCTCTACATTAAAGATAAGTGCAACGATAACTAAACGCAGGTACATAACAGAAGTTGCAGAGATGATGGCTGCATCTATGACATTGAGTCCTCCTATCTGTTTTGCTTTTCTTGCGAGGACAACCGTTGTGGCAGTTGAAGAGTACGAACCTCCAAATATTCCCGTTAAAAAGTAACCTTTTGAAGGAAAAAAATACTTTTGTAAAATATATCCACCATAACTAATACCAGATATTACAACAACAGCAAGCCAGATTTTAAAAGGGGAGAGGGGAATGTATGGAATGATTTTTGTATCTGGTAAAAGAGGTAAAATAACAGCTGAGAGTAGGACCATTTTCCCGAGTGTTTCAAATTCTGTAATATTAATCTCTGCAAAGATTTTGTTGAGTGGTTTTGTGGAGTTTAAAATAAATACAATACTAACATAGACAAGTGCTGTCATCCAAAGGGGTTGTGTTTGGATAAGTGCGCCAAAAGTATAAACAAGTATCATCACAATAAAGAGTAATA
>JALSWC010000198.1 GCA_027060825.1 Sulfurimonas sp. | reverse complement strand
TCTTCTCTTATATCTCTAAATGTTTGTATGCCTATAGGGAGTTTTTTTAGATTTATTTTATTCATTCTTCCAAATACCTTTTTAATATCTCTTCTTTTTTCTCACTTGCTTCATCTATGGTTTTTTTAGCTTTGGTTATTTGGGTTTCTAGTTTTTCTATCTTATAGACTATTTGTTTTTGAGTTTCAAGTGGTGGCAATTTAATAGTAAAATTTTTAATAACTTCTTGAGATATATTACTTCTAGCCACTCCTTTGCTCAATGCTTTAAACTCATCTATTTGTTCTCTTAAATAAAAATATAAATATATTGGTATTGCATATTGCTTATTAGGAAGAATTCCACAAACTGCTTGGTTCGTACTAGCTTCAATGCCTAATATACCAACTTCTCCTGTTGTAGCACCGTACATAGCTACTAATACAGTATTTATTGGAAATAACTTAGCAGATGAATTATTAAGACCTAATTTTGTAATTTTTACTCTCGTATCAATTATTAATCCACTTTTAACTTCCCCACTATTAACCCAAGGAATATTTCCATTTATATAATATTCATTTTTAGAACTTAATGGCGTTCCACCAGAAGATGTTTTAAATTTATCCCCCAATTTAACTATCTCACCTTTTACAGAATTTATCTCTTTTTCTATAAGCTCTTTAGTTGTTTTTATTATCTCATTCGCTTTTAAAACCTCATCATCTATTTCTTGACACTCTTTAACGATTTTTTCTTGAATATCTAAAGGTGGAAGAGGGATTTTAAGATTTTGAATATCACTAGGATACACATGAGGTTGTGCTGAACCTCTTGCTAAATAAAAAATATTTTGTTGTATTAGTTTTAAAACATTATAAAGATAAAGTTGTATAGTTTTATCGTTACCAATTATTGTTGTACAATCAGAAGCATATATCTCTTCTTTCCAAATATTGACAAATCCAGCATTAGCACCTGATGCACTTATAGTGATAGTGTCTTTAGGTCTATTTGATTTATTATGATAATAAGCAAAATTTAAACCACCAGCAACAACTTTAATATTACCTTTTATTGTTTCTTCTAAAGTGATTACTTTACCTTTTTTAACTTCAGCAATTTCACCCAATCTAACTTGCCATTCTTCTTTTCCTAAAATTTTAATTTTTCTTTTAGGATTCAACCCAATAGCCTTATTAAAATCTTTCCTAGAAAAATCAAGCATATCTACAAGTCTAGCTTTTGAGACATATCTCTCTAACTCTTGAGGTATCTCCACATTATCATCTATGAAATTTTTAGATATAAGAGTATTTATCTTAGTTGTATCATTTATATTGCTAGGATTATAAAGAGGGGTATTTATCTTTGATAGTGTGCCACCGTTGTATTGTATCCCTTCATTTCCTTTTCTTCCACTCCACTCATAACCCAAAAACTTTTTATTCTCTTTGCCATCACTTGGAGCTTTTATGATAATAATTTCTTTTTTGGTTTGAGTAGCTAAACAGAAGTAATATAGTTTATCGGCTTCTATATTTTTAATATATTTCAATAGCTCAAGAGCCTCTTTTTTATCTTTCTCTTCTTGTGATAACTCTTTATAATTTTTTTGCTTTTTACGATTTTTTGTTGCTGTTGATTTCTCAAACTCTGTTTTATACTCGGCAAATGTTTCGTGCTTAAATATCTCTTGATTTAATGTATCTTTAAACAGAGACATATAGAGTTTAAAACCAATCTCTATGTGAGTACAATAGTTTTCTAATAAATATTTATCTTTAAATAACTCTTTTATATTTATATTTCGTATAAAAAGATTATCTACAAAATCTTTGTAGTTTCCTACTATATCCTCAAGGTCATCTCTTCTTTTTAGAAATAGTGTAACGGTATTTGTCCCTGTTTTACCAAATGTACCACTTCCAAACTCTGCAATGGCTATGATTTCAAAATATTTTATAATTATCTCTCTTGTAGCTACATAACTGTTCTGCCCATCTCCTTTACTCAAAATAGAACTAGGTAAGATGATACCTGTTACCCCATTTGTAGCTAAAATCTGTTTTGCCTTTTCTATAAAAAAACACTCAATAGCATTGTTAGCCGAGTAGCTTTTCTCTTCTATAGTTTTTGTCAATTCATAAGCATTAATGTCATCTTTATTTAATGTCTCTAAAAAACCTTTTACACTATATGGTGGATTTGCCACAAGCACTGAAAAGCTACTATTTTTTATCTTCTCATCTTGTGTTAGAGCATCATTATAGATAATATCTATATTCTCTTGTCCATACATCAAAGCAGATACTTTTGCTACTTTTGAGAGTCTATACTCTTTTTCTATCCCTACTACTTCATTAGTAGTAAATACCTTTGCTACTTCATTGAGAAAATGTCCAGCACCACAAGCAAAATCTATCGCTTGTGGATTTTTATGAGTCTTTTTAATACTTTCAAGTGGGAGTGAATTTATAATAAATTTTACTATGGGCATAGGGGTAAAAAACTGCCCTTCAGACTGTTTTACACCATTATCTAAAAAACCCTCAAACATATCACCTAAAAATTGGTTATCTTCAACCCCTGTAAGTCTTATATCTTGGAACATCTCAACCACTTTTAAAAGCACTTCAAAGTTTTTATAAAACAGCTCCTTACTATGAACATCTAAAAAAGAGAAGTCATTATTGGTAAAAAACTTCTGTTCTCTAAATTTTGTTTTAATATTTGCCTTTAAATGATGCAAATCAAGAGTATTAAACATAGTATCAATAGTTGCTTCAGAGATGTAAGTTATCTCTTCATTAAGAAAATCAAACATACCTATCTTGTAGAGTTCTTGAAGTCTATCTTGAAGCAAAAAGGCATCATCATAAGCGATACCTTTCCAATAAAACTTTAAGCCACTCTGGGGGTTTTTTATATTTTCATTTTCATCTATTATTTTGCATAAAAATAGATTTACAAGTATATTAAAAGCTCTTTCAGCCCCACCTATGTTATGTTGTCGCATAATCGTAGCGAACTCGTTATATTTTCCTTTTATATCCTCTGAAGAGACAATTTTCAAATCATTTATATTTGTCTTTTCTAGTCCGATATAATAGGCTTTATTACTTTCAAATATACCACTTTTTTTAAACTCTTTTTTGTAAGTCTCACTCCAAACTTCATAAATATTTTCTACTGTATTGGCATTTTTATAGGATTTTAAAGATTTGTTTTCAAAGAGTCTTTTTTCATCATCGGAGAGACTTATGAGATAATAATCAGACTTAATTTTTTCATCTACAAAATCACTTGCATAGAGGGCTATGAACTTCGTATCTCTATCTTGTTGAGCATAAGAAAATAGTTGTGTAGGTTTTGTTTGTGTAGTATCCCAAGCTTTTTTAAACTCACTTCCTGCCGTCTTACATTCTATGATAAGAAGTGTTTTATCATCATTATCTTTTATGAGTATATCTGCTTTTCCACCACTAGCTCCATGACCTACTTGCCATTTTGGTTCTAACTCTATATGCTTAGGATTGTAGCCTTGAGAGAGAAGCCTATGCACACACTCAAAAACTACAAAATTCTCAGCACTTGAAAAATTTGAAGTAGTTTTATCATTTACTTTTAACTCTTTAGGATAAATAAGTTTTTCATTCTGAAAATCAGCTTTTAACTCTGTATGAAATTCAGTAATGTTTTTACTATATATACCATTGTTATCTATAAATTCTAATTTCTCTAATAATTTCTTAAAATTCTCTTTTGTTATCACTTTTTTATCCTTTTATTATTGTCCATACAAACCCCTTTATATTCCTCACCTCTTCATCAAAATTCATCCCCACCAAGATTATCTCCTTGCCCTCATTCATATATTTTTGTGCATAATTCTTACTCTTGATTTGTGCCAAAGCATTCTCTTTTCCTACTTTGAACTCTATGATGTAGATATACTTATCTATCTTCACTGTCAAATCAATCCTACCGTGATTTGTCACATCTTCACCTACTATATCTAAGCCTAAAGATTGAAGATAGACATAAACAACAGAAGCATAAA
>JALSWC010000197.1 GCA_027060825.1 Sulfurimonas sp. | reverse complement strand
ACTATAGGCGTTTTTGCATAAAAAATAGCATCTGCTACCATCTCTTCATTAAATGCCCATAAATCTTCCAAACTCCCACCACCGCGACCAATAACTATAATGTCATACTCTTTAGCATCAGCAATTTTTATGGCATTTGCTATACTAGGCGTTGCACTCTCTCCTTGGACTAACACATCATAAATATCTATCTCTAAAGCTCTATATCTTCTGTTTGAAACACGCAACATATCTTGTAAAGCAGCACCTGTCTCAGAGGTAATAAGTGCAATTTTAGATGGAAATTGTGGTAGTGACTTTTTTCTTTGCGTATCAAAATAGCCTTGATTTGAGAGTTTTAATTTAAGTTGTTCATAAGCAACTGCCAATGCACCCTGCCCTGATGGTTCAATAGAAAAACAGTTTATCTGGTATGCCCCACGAGGTTTATAGAGCGTTATAGCACCATCAATGACAACTTTCATCCCTTCTTCAAGACGAAACTTTAACTTTGAAGCATTCCCTCGAAACATAACCGCACTTAAAGAAGAAGAGCTATCTTTTAGTGTAAAATATATATGTCCAGAGTTATGGAAGGTAATACGAGAGAGTTCTCCCTCAACTAAAACACGAGAAAAACTCTCTTCTAAAAGAGATTTTATCTGTTCGTTGAGTGCAGAAACAGTAAGGGTCATTAACATGTATTACTTTTTACGAGCAATCATTAATGTAGAAATATCCATAGAGAAACTTTGAGTATGCACTATCTCAAATCCTGCTTTTTCAAGCTCTTTTTGCATCCCTTGAATAGTTACAAAACTCTCTATAGAATCAGGTAAATAGGTATAAGCTTCTAAATTTTTAGAGATAAAACCACCAACATAAGGAAGGATTTTATGCATATACACATCACGCATTTTTTTAAGGAGTGTTTTATTTTCATCTTTCATAAACTCTAAAATTACTACAAGACCATTCTGTTTAAGAACACGATTAAATTCATAAAAAGCCTCTTGACGCTCTACAACATTACGGATTCCATAAGTAATACTCAACATATCAGCTGTCACATCTTCAAGAGGAATTTCAGTCGCTTTTGAGATATAATAATGAAAATCTGGAAATTTTTGGCGTGCAACATCTACCATACCATTTGATGGATCAACGCCTATAAGTTCATCAATAGTAATATTTGCTTTTTGTGCCTGTTTTTGCCAGTATCCCATCATATCACCTGTACCACAAGCCACATCTATTATTCTGTCAAGTCTATTTTGTCCATAATAATTAAATGCCAAATCACACGCTTTTTTTCTCCATGAAATATCTACACCCATACTCATTACACGGTTTGCAGTGTCATAAGTTGGTGCAATATCATCAAACATTGAGACTATTTTCTCTTGTTTTTGTTCGCCCTCTTGCTCTAAAATACTCATTAATTTATATCCTTTTTTTCATCCATACAATTATATCTTCACTCTCTTTATTCACATTTAAAAATTCAAATTTCTCTGTATCAAAAGTCATAATTTCACTACCACCAAACGATGGTGCAATATAACAAAGTTCATAATCCACAATATCACGAACGAGTGCATACATTTTAGAGCTTCCCTCTATCATAATATTTTTATAGTTCTGAACTATTTGCAAACTGTTTTCAATATAAACTTTTCTGTTAGCAACATGAAAAAGAGAAATAGTCTCATCAAACTCTTTTGAACGAGAGAGTATTAAAACATCAGGAGCTTTACCATCTACAAGCCGTGCATCAAGAGTTGGTCTATCTTCTCGAACCGTTCCACCACCAATAACAAGTAAATCAGCCACATCACGCATAGCATGAACATTTTTTCTTGATTTTTCTGAACTAATTACACCACCATTAGTTGTACCATTAAGCCGTTGCGCCCATTTAAAAAAGACAAATCTATCTTCTAAGGTTTTCTTAAATGGTAACAGAAGTGCAGCAGACTCTTTTTGCAAAATTTCACTATAAACCATACAATTATTCATAGAGAGTATCATAGAACCATTTGCTGCTTTTTTATTTGTATCGTTTACGCCAATATAAACCTCTTTAATGCCAAGTTCGGCAATTAGATTTGCACAAGAGGGAGTTTTACCATAATGGGAGCATGGTTCTAATGTAGAATAGAGTTTAGCATTTTGAAAAATATTATTGTGATTTGTTAAAAGATGTGTGTGAATATCTGCTGAATCTTCTAGTGAGAGTATATAACTATCATTTGTAAGTTTATAGTAAGCCTGCTTGAGTGCATTAACCTCTGCATGAGGCTCACCAGCTTTATGGTGTGCTTCAACAGCTAAAATTTCATTGTTTTCACCGAGGACACAACAACCAACTGCTGGATTTGGATAGGTTAAGCCCTGATACTTCCAAGCCTCATCCAAAGCAAGTTGCATATAAAAGTTATGATCGATTACCATTCAAAGTAAGTTTTAGCTTTTTTAATATCATGAAAATCAATCTCTTTGAGTCCATCTTCTGTTTCAAAAGAGAGCGTATTGCCCTCAACTTTGAGTAATTTCCCTTTTAGCTTATCTTTTTCACCAAGAACAATCTTCATATCTTCACCAACTGATTTTTTAAAATGATCAAGGGTTGTAAGCTTTCTCTCTATTCCAGGGCTTCCAACTTCAAGTCTATACTCTCCAGAAACAGGAGGTGTAACATCTAAAAGAGGAGAGATGAGATGCGTTAATTCAACATATTTTTCAAGATTAACACTTTTGCGTTTACCATCTTCAAATTCAGTAGAGATAACACTTATACGAAAAATAGTCTCATCATGCTCATTGACAATAACAGTATCATAAAGCTCTAAACCAACTGATGCCACCATAGCCTTTATATCTGAATTTAAACTCATTATGCCTCCTCATTTTTAGAGATTTTTTTAAACAACTCTTCTAGCGTTTGTGATTTTTTCAACTGTTCATCAAACTCAAATGCTAATTTTGGACATCTATACCATCCTTGATCTTTAAGACAAAAATCTTCAATAATAGGACGGGCTTTACGGAGTTGTTTCATGTAAGTACGACGCTCTTCATCTGAAAAATTACTTGGGTCAATATAGACCTTTGCATCACTTCTTCCACGAGAACATTGTACTTCTATAATAGTAAGCTCATGCAATCTTGCATCATTAAGATGCGTAAGTGCTTCAGGAATAAGCTCAGCTAAAAGAGCTTCTGTTCTTTTAAGCTTTATTTGTGCTTCGGTCATAGTGAGATTTTTTGCTCTACTTTTTTGAATGTTTCAAGGACATCACCAGGAATAACATCATCATATCCACTAATAACAACACCACACTCATAACCGTTACCAATCTCTTCAACATCATCTTTAAATCGTTTTAGTGAAGTAAGTTCACCCTCATAAGTAACAACACCATTACGAATAACACGCACCATTCCACCACGAATAAGTTTACCATCATTCACAACACAACCAGCAACCATACCTTTAGGAATTTTAAATACTTCTCTCACTTCTGCTTGACCAGTATTTTCTTCAGTAAATTTCGGTGCCATCATACCTGTTAACATCATAGTTATATCATCAAGTAATTGGTAGATAATAGAGTATGTTCTAATATCAACATTTCTCTGTTTTGCAAGTGCTTTTACAGAACCAGTTGGACGAACATTGAAACCAAGAAGTACACAGTTTTCTGAGTTACCAACAAGTTCAACATCATTTTCAGTAATTCCACCTACACCACTAGAAATAATATCAATTTTTACTTCATCATTTCTAAGCTCACTAAGTGAACTTTTAATAGCTTCAAGTGAACCATGAACATCAGTTTTTAATACAACTTTTAAAGTTTTCAATTTTCCTTCTGCAATCATAGCAGTCATATCTTCTAATGAAGATTTAGTAGATTTTGAAAGTTCTTTATTTCTATCATACTCTTTTCGTTTAAGAGCATACTCTTTTGCCTCTTTATCGCTATTCATTTCCATTAAAATCTCACCAGCTGGTGGCACTTCATTAAGTCCTGCAACAACTGCTGTATGTGAAGGAAGAACCTCTTTTATCTGTTTACCACT
>JALSWC010000196.1 GCA_027060825.1 Sulfurimonas sp. | reverse complement strand
AAGACATATAAAGGTGTTTTTAATGTTCGAATAGATCCAAAGTTACATAAACAAATCTATCAAAGAGCTTTAAAAGCTGGGATTTCACTCAATGCTTTTATACAACAAACACTCTCAAAAGAAGTGCAAGGTCTACCTTCATCTTAAGTACCATATAATGAATTTCCACTTTTCTAAACAAAATAACAATCCTAAGAACTATGAAAGATGGATATATACATACTAAAATATTTCAAACTAAGTAGCTCTTACTATTTTTAAAATTAAGATTATTTTATAAAGTGAAAATTCAATACACTGTACTTAAATATACATTATAAGACCTCGTGTGCTTGCACCGAGGTAATTTATTTATTTTTAATCGTCTTCTTCAGTTTTAAGTATTTTTGCTGTAACTGGATCAATATATACTTCAATTTCTTTATCTTTTGAACTAACTATTTCAATTTTATAAACAAGATATCCATCTTCTGTTTCTAGTTCAGCTTTTGTTACTTTTCCTTTTACTTTATTTGTAGCTATTGCAATTGCTTTAACCATTGGAATTTTTACTTTACTTAATTTAGAATCGTCTGATTGAAATATTCCTATTTCTATAGAACCTTTAAAATCTTCTGCTATAGCTGAAGTACTTAAAAGTACACCTAATGTTAGAGTTGATAAAATAATTTTTTTCATGTTGTCTCTCCTTAAAAAAGAATTATATATTATCGAAATGAATTCAAAATGAATTGAAAGAGGTATCTAAAAATATTAAAAAATAAGTACCGTGTATTGAATTTCGATACTAAGAACTATGAAAGAATGATATGCAATATGCTCAATCCTCTCTTATATCTTGTAAATCATTCTGCTACTACCATTTTCAGATTCTTCTACATTTGTATCTAATAATGCAAATCCATTCTCTATATAAAAGTTTAACACCTTTTTATGATTGATAGCATCCACTAATATATATCGACCTGCAACCAAATCATGTGCCATTTCAATTTTTGAAAAAGCATCATCTAATAATAAAGTACCAAATTTGTATTCTGCATAGTTGTCAGATATTCCAAGTTGTCCTATTAAAAAGCTATGAATACAAACTCTACTATTTGAAATACCATCTATCTTTTTTCTACTTGTTTTAGACATTCCATTAGTGCTGAGGGATTTCATAGATATAGTAAAATAGCCAATAACTTCACTTTTATCATTATTTAGAAGTACAAAAGTTCTTGCTATTTATCTCTCTTCAAAATTAGGAGCGATGGAATGTATGAAGAAGAGAAAGCTCAACTTCTCCAAGTGGAAATAGTTTAAAATTTTGCATACAGTGCTTCTTTTTGTGTTTCTGTCATTTATGCAGATGCACGAAGTTTATTAAGTCTATCTCTTCTCTCTTTACGAGCAGTGTCTTGTTCTTTTCGTGCTGAAGAATTTGCATTTTTCTCAGCCACAACAAAACCTTTAACAGATGAATCCGACAATTTAATTATTTCAGCAAATGCTTTTGTCATGATTATCTTCTCCTTTTGTTCGTTATATAGTTATAGCACATTTTAAGTACCGTGTATTGAATAGTAAAATATTTCAAACTAGGTAGCTATACGATTTCTAAGATTATTTTAGAAAGTGGAAATTCAATACACGGTATTTATTCATGAGTTTAAGAGTTAAAACGCCCTCTTTTTCTCACATAGTTTCTTTTAAAACAACGCTGGCAGATATTGTGCTTTGAATTAAGAGGGAGTACAGCAGAACACAATTTACACTTTTGGGCTAAGTGTGTCTGTTGCAAAGACTCTTCTATATATCTGTTCAAAACCCCACGATACTGTCTCGCTTTTTGCTCATCCACAAAATAATCACCAAATCTATAGGTCAACCACAAATAGAGTGAAATCTCTTTTACCATATCTTCAGCACGCAGTAAATCTTCAGAAGTTCGTGCAGAACTCCCCCCTAATTTTGGTGGATAATAATGCACTTGCTCCTTTTGCTCCAAGGCAAGCAGATAGCTCTCATAAGCATTAATGATGTAAGGCGATTTAAGCGTAAGTGGCGCACATGAGAGATGGTACTTTGTTGCAATATCAAGATCATATGCATCTACTATTTTTGCAGCTTCAAGCATATCATCTAATGATGAGGCATAAAAAGGACCATCAAAGACCATATTTTTAATGAAAAAGCGTAAAATCTCCTCTAAAGAGTTCTCTTCTAATATTTTTGCCACAAGTTTAATATGTTCAAGATTTGCCATTACCTTAAAAGGAATGGCTATTTTATGTGCCTCTTTTACAAAGTTTTTCTTGACAATTTTTAGTGCATCTTCATTTAAAGCACCAACATAGCCATTTTCATGGAGTCCATAACGCCCTGCCCGTCCTGCTATTTGATGAATTTCAGAAGGTTGGAGTTTTCTTTGGCTGATGCCGTCAAACTTCTCAGCTTTTGAAAAAAGCACCGTTTTTATGGGCAGATTCATTCCCATGGCAATAGCATCCGTTGCGACAAGCACCTGCGTCTCACCCTCACGAAAACGGCGTGCTTCTTCTCGTCTTACCTCGGGAGAGAGGTTTCCATACACAACACTTACCTCAAAATCTTTTGAGAAGTTCTGTTTCAAACGAAGAACATCTTTTCGACTAAAGGCGATGATGGCAGTTCCTGCTTCAACATCTTTTACAGCAGTAGCAGAGGGGAGCAGTTCAAGTGGATTTTTACGCTCAAACTCGATGACTTCAAGCTCTTCATCAAGGTATTCTGCAAGGGCGATTATTGCCTCTTTTACATTGGCACTTCCCGTCATAATGACCTCTTTTGCTGGTGCACCAATGATGGCATTTGCCCATGCCCAACCACGGTCACGGTCATCTATCATCTGTACCTCGTCAATAACACAAACATCCACATCTACATCATAATTCATCATCTCAATAGTAGAACTAATGTGCGTTGCCTCTTCATCAAGAATTTGCTCTTCACCTGTTATAAGCGAACTCTCAATACCCTCAGATTTAAGCGTTTCATACCCTTCCAACGCCAACAAACGCAGTGGTGCAAGATAGTATCCTGTATCTGCCTCTTTAAGTGTTTGCATCGCTTTGTAGGTTTTTCCACTATTGGTAGGTCCAATGTGTAGTACAAGTTTTCGGTGCATTGTGCGTGCGATTGGAAAGAGGTTTTTAAAGTCACGAATGGTTCTAGCTAAGAGTTCCTGACGCTGTTTTTTAATCAACTCATCATGAATAGAACGGACAAACCGTCTTATTATTTTTTTTGCTATCTTTGGAGTGATAATTAAGCTCTTTGGCATCAACTCAAATAAAAATTCATACACTTTGTGATGGAGTTCTTCATCACTTAAATGCAAGAGCATTGCATATTTTCCACACTCTTTTACCAAATCAGATAAAGAGGCATAAAACTCCTCTTCATGCTCTTTTTTTACCTCACTAAGCACCGTATCAAAATTAAATCGTTTGGAGTTCCATATCTCCTCAAGCAGACCCTCAAGTTCAATATGCAACTCTAGGTTATAATCCATTTTCAAATCAGAATATGGTAGCGTTGCATACTCCGTTAAACGCAGTAGCACCTCTTCATCATGTATCTCTATTGCATCAACATCAATTTTTGCCTCTATAATCTCTTGAAGCACTTTTTTTGTAATGAGAGGATAATTGACTTTCGTTTTTGGTGGTGAAGCACGCAAAGAGTCTAAAATCTGCTTGGTGGTAAGGTATGCATGAGGATATTTCAAGGAAGAGAGAAATTTGTCAATGCTCTCTTGCTTATGTTGCACCGTTTCTACTTTATCTTCTGCTATTTTCTGCACTATCTCTTCAAATGGTCTCTCTTGGAGATACTCATAAGAGTAAGGTTTTGTACTGAGTATCAAAATTTTATGAAAAAATTGGTCATAGAGTTCATACTTTAAAGAGGCATTAAACTCAAAAGAGTCATCTATGTCAAAATTTCCCTCAAGTTCACGCTCTAATTTCTCTTTTTTTATCTCAAAACGAATATGACGCAAAGAGCTTTCCATCTTTTCAATGGTAATTTTTTTAGCTCTTACATGAGA
>JALSWC010000195.1 GCA_027060825.1 Sulfurimonas sp. | reverse complement strand
TTTACTTCTTTGTTTTTATTACATATTTTTATGTCTTTTTTATTAGTTTCTTTATGATACTATTTCGTATATTATTTTAGGATATTTTATGAAAGCGTATATTAAAGATCAGATTAAAAAATCATATGAAACGAAGCAGGATATTTATGCAAATGAAGCACTTTTAGACAACATTGTAGCAGTTGCAAAATTATGTGTAAAGCTTTATCAAGGCAATAAAAAAACTATTTTAGCTGGAAATGGTGGGAGTGCAGCAGATGCACAGCATATTGCCGCTGAACTTGTTGGTCGTTATGGATTTGACCGTCCTTCTATTCCTTCTCTGGCTCTCACAACAGATACTTCAAATTTAACAGCCATAGGCAATGATTATGGCTATGATTTTGTATTTTCTCGTCAACTTGAGGGTATGGGACAAAATGGAGATATATTTATAGGTATATCTACCTCAGGAAACTCTGTAAATATTGTAAATGCATTTGAAAGTGCTAAGAAAAAAGGGATTACAACTATTGCTTTAGTTGGAAAAGATGGTGGTAAAATGGCGAAGATGGCTGATTATGCACTTGTGGTACCTTCTGATTCAACACCTCGTATTCAAGAATCTCATATACTTATTGGACATATTTTATGTGACATTATAGAAAAAGAGATTTTTGCTGATGGTGTAGAGAATTAGTTTATGAAAAAAGCTCTTTTTTTAGATAGGGACGGGGTAATAAATATAGAAAAAAATTATCTTTATAAAGAAAGTGATTTTGAATTTATTGATGGTATTTTTGAATTATGTAAACATTATCAAGATTTAGGTTATCTGATTGTTATTGTAACAAATCAATCAGGAATTGCTAGAGAGTATTATTCTCAAGAAGATTTTTTAAAGCTTACAAGCTGGATGGTTACTGCGTTTAAAAAACATGGTATTACGATTTCAAAGGTGTATTTTTGTCCTCATCATCCTGATATTTCTGGTGAATGTAGTTGTCGTAAACCTAAACCAGGAATGATTTTAGAGGCAGCCAAGGAATTTGATATTGATTTAACTCAATCAATTCTTATTGGTGATAAAGAGAGAGATATAGAATCTGCACTTAATGCAGGTATTGAAAAAACATATCTTTTTGATACTAATAATGAAATTAATAGCTCAAAAGCAATAAAAATTATAAAAAAATTTGATGAAATATGGAAAGATAAATGTTAATTTTAAATAGTGGTGGAACTTTCAATAAAAGATATAATCAATTAACAGGCGAATTAGAAGTCCCTTATGATAATTATGCAATTGAAAAAATATTAGAGAGTGTGTATGCTAAGTATGATTTAGCTGGTGTTGTCTATAAGGATTCATTAGATATGAGCGTTGATGATAGAAAAATGATTGTAAATATCATTTTAGAATCTTCTGAAACTAATTTTTTAGTTGTTCATGGGACTGATACTATGCATTTAAGTGCTGAATTTTTAGATGAAGTATTTGATGATAGAATTATAGTTCTTACGGGGGCTATGAAACCATTTGAGATAGACAATATTGAAGCAACTCTGAATTTAGGGGTTGCTATGGGATTCTTGAAATCTGCTACAGAATTTGGTGTTTATATTTGTATGAATGGTTATCTAGAAAAGTGGGATAAAATAGAAAAAAATAGAGATATAGGGAAGTTTGAAATTGTCAGATAAAATTGCTTGTACACATTGTCACTTAGAATTTTCAAAAGATGTCATGATAAAAGATGGTGAACATTACTTTTGTTGTAACGGTTGTCAAGGTGTTTTTCATCTTCTTTCTGATGAGGGACTTGATAGTTTTTATGATAAATTAGGGGACAATAAACTTGCTCCACCATCATCACAGTTTGAAGATGCATCAAATTTTGATGCTCCAGCTTTTTACCAGCGTTTTGTTTCTATTAATCATGAAGGATTTAGTGAAGTTTCTTTGATTATAGAAGGGATTCACTGTGCTGCTTGCGTTTGGCTCAATGAAAAAGCTTTAACAAATATGGATGGTGTGGTCGCTACAAATATTAACTACACAAATAATAAAGCTAAGATTGTTTGGGATGATGAGAGTGTAAAACTTTCAAATATTATAAATATGATTCGTGCTATTGGCTATGATGCCTTTCCTTATGACGCTTCTTTGCAAGAGGTAAAAGCGAATAAAGAGCGAAAAGATTACTATTTGCGTATGGCAGTTGCAGTTTTTGCAACGATGAATATGATGACGATTATGGTAGCACAGTATGCAGGATATTTCACCGGAATAACTCCAGAAATCAAACATATCTTAAATGTTGGAGAGTGGGTACTCTCTACTCCAGTCCTTTTTTATAGTGGGTTTCCATTTATTCGTGGAGCATACTATGGCATGAAAACTAAAACTGTTAATATGGATACTTTGGTAGCTACAGGAGCTTTTTTAACTTATATATATTCTATTTATATTACTTTATCTCGTAGTGGTGAAGCCTATTTTGATTCAGTTACGATGATTATTACCTTTGTCTTGGTTGGTAAATTTTTAGAAGTTTTGAGTAAAAAAAGTGTTGCTGATACTTTAGATATTATGAACAAACACCTGCCAACTGATGTTCAAGTTGTAGAAGATGAAAATATTGTTAGAAAAAATGTTAATGATGTAGTCGTTGGTGAAGTAGTCTTGGTTGCAACTGGTGAAAGGGTAGCAATTGATGGTGAAATTGTAAATGGTGAAGGTAATTTTGATGAGTCAAGTCTAAATGGTGAGAGTGAGCCTATCTTTAAATCTATTGGTGATACAATCATTAGTGGTACGGTAAGTATTGATGCTGATGTAAAGTATAAAACGACAAAAGATTTTGCACACTCAACCATGAGTAATATTGTTGCTTTACTTGAAAATGCTATGAATAATAAACCCCATATTCAGCAATTAGCAAATAAGATTAGTGAATATTTTTCTACAATTATTTTAGCATTGGCATTTTTTACTTTTCTAGGCTGGTTACTTTACTCATCAAATTTTGAACAGTCATTTATGATATCTATTTCTGTCATTGTTATTGCTTGTCCTTGTGCTTTAGCACTTGCTACTCCCGTTGCTACTTTAGTGGGTCTCTCGATTGCTTCAAAAAGGGGAATTCTTTTTAAAGAAGCTGTACAATTAGAGACTATGGCAAATATTGATGTGTTAGTATTAGATAAAACAGGGACAATTACACAAGGAAAGCCTGCTGTTGTTAATGAAAAGATTTGGACTGCGTTTGATAAGTCACTACTTAATTCATTACTACTTAACTCTAAGCATCCTATTTCTCGGGGGGTTCAAAATTATATTTTTGATGACGCTCTTGAATGTTTTGAGCTTGAAAGTTTAAATAATGTACCTGCTCAGGGTATCACCGCGATGTATAATGGTAAAATGCTTGCTGGTGGTAATGCAAAATTGATGCATACTATAGGGATAGATATTCAAAGCAGTAGTGAAAATAGTGAATTTTATTTTGCTTATGGTGGAGAGTTATTGGCAAAATATGAGCTTTTTGATGTTCCTCGTGAAGATGCGAAAGAGGCGATTATAAATATTAAAAAATTTGGTATTGCTGTTATAATGCTTACGGGTGATCATGAAAGAAGTGCTAAGAAAGTAGCCGAGTTAGTTGGTATTAAAAGTTTCGAGTATGAAATGACTCCACAAGGAAAAGCACAATATATTGAGATTCTCCATAAAGAGGGGAAAAAAGTGGTCATGGCTGGTGATGGTATTAATGATATTTTAGCACTTGCAAATAGTGATATAGCCATTGCTATGGGAAATGGAAGTGATATTGCCATAGAAGTAAGTGATGTTGTTTTGTTGAATGATACTTTTAGTTCTCTTTATGATAGCTTTAAAATTTCTAAAAGAACATTTAGGATGATAAAAGAAAATTTAGCGCTTTCATTTGTCTATAATGCTATAACAGTTCCCCTTGCTATGGCAGGATTTATTATTCCGTTAATAGCAGCTATTTCAATGAGTGTGAGTTCTTTACTTGTTGTTGGTAATTCGATGCGTATAAAATTTGGATATAAGGATTAAAATATGAGTTCATGGGTAATTG
>JALSWC010000194.1 GCA_027060825.1 Sulfurimonas sp. | reverse complement strand
CATTCCGAACCCAGAAGCTAAGCCTCTCATCGCTGATAATACTGCACCTTTCAGGTGTGGAAATGTAGGTCGTTGCCTAGTTAATCGTTCTTTACTTTTATCTTACTTTTTATTCTTTTTATGATTTATTTTTACTTCTTTGTTTTTATTACATATTTTTATGTCTTTTTTATTAGTTTCTTTATGATACTATTTTAAAAAAGGTATATTAATTTGTATTCTGTAAATCCAAAAATTGATGATAGTTGGAAAGATGTTTTAAAAGAAGAATTTACGAAAGAGTATTTTTTTTCTCTTAAAGCTTTTTTAATTGAAGAGGAGAAACAATATACTGTTTTTCCAAAGAATAAAGATATTTTTACTGCTTATAATATGGTTAAATTTAATGATGTAAAAGTTGTTGTTATTGGTCAAGATCCATATCATGGAGAAAATCAGGCACACGGTTTAGCATTCTCCGTGCAAAATGGTACTAAATTTCCACCATCTTTACTTAATATTTTAAAAGAGTTACATGAAGATATAGGTTGTGATTTTCCAAAAAGTGGTAATCTTTCAAAGTGGGCAGAACAAGGTGTATTTTTAATAAATGCTGTCTTGAGTGTTCGTGCATCTACTGCAGGTTCTCATCGTGGTCATGGGTGGGAATATTTTACAGATGCGACTATAAAAGCTATTAGTGATAATCTTGAAAATATTGTATTTATTTTATGGGGTAAGCCTGCTCAGATGAAAGAAAAATTAATTGATACATCTAAACATCTTATACTAAAAGCACCACACCCCTCTCCACTCTCTGCATATAGAGGTTTTTTTGGTTCAAAACCTTTTTCTCAAACAAATAAATATTTAAAAATGCATGCAAAAGCAGAAATTAATTGGTGTCTTTAAATATCTAAGTTTTGCAAGAAGTCTAATAAATAAATTCTGCTATAACTGGTAGATGGTCTGAATATCCTTTTCCTTTATTTCTATAAGGATATTTGCGTGTTACTTGCCATCTATATATATATTTACCATGAAAGAGATACTTTTCTTTCAATGATTTTATAGAACCTTTTTTATAATGCAAACCTTTATGAGTAAGAAGTGCTTTTGTAACTAATATATTGTCAATTGCTTCTTTTTTATGCCTAAAAATATAAGAGTATCGTTTATTTGAAGGCGTGTCATACCATAGATTATAAAATTCATTTGAGGATACTTTTACTTTATTACTTCTGTTTTGATAATGAATGGTGCCTAATATATTATTTATACCTGTTACACCATCGGTATTATTTAATCTTCTTTTTCTTTGAAAGCTTTTATACTCTTCATAATCTGAATTAAAATCTCCTAAGGCAATAATCTTCTTATCTGCACCAAGCTCTTTAATTCGTTTTAAAAGTTTTTTTGCTGAGACTATTCGCATACTCTCTGGACCAGATTTTGCCTTCCAGTGATTCACCAATATATATAAATCTTCATTGTTTATTTTAAACTTCGCTTCGAGTATATTTCTATATCTATAAGAGCTTGTAACAGCAATTTCATCTGCATAAACAAACGGTATTTTACTTAAAATAGCTACTTTAATTGTGGTGTTCTTTAAATTTGCTATCTTATAGTATTTATAGTAAAGTCCATCTCTTTTGAGTTGGTATCTTAAATCTTTTAAAGCTTGAAGTGATTCTATCTCTTGCAAGGCTATAATATCTGCATTAATATCTTTGATGACACGAGCGATATTTTTTAGTTTAATTTTATAGGTTCTTCTATTCCAATTAGATTTTGTAAAGGGAATATACTCTTTATACTCATTTCCACTTTTGTGTAAATCAAAAAGATTTTCTACATTGTATGTTGCTATTTTCAAAATATTTTCTCCAAATAATAGACTTGAAAGGAGTAAAAAAAGAGTAAAAAATTTCACTTATTTTATACCGTTCAATCTCAAAAGTTTAGATACATCAGGCTCTCTTCCCATTAGCTCATGGTAAAGAATACCCATACTTTGCGAACCACCTTTATGTAAGATTGTTGTAAGATATTTTTGAGCTATTTGTGAGTTAAATATACCTTCATCGATTATTTCATAGAAAAGGTCTGCACTTAAAACTTCTGCCCATTTATAGCTATAGTATCCCGCAGCATATCCACCAGCGAAAATATGGGCAAAACCATTTTGAAATTTATTATATTTTGGAGGCTTTATAAATGCAGTTTTTTCTCGAATTATATCAAGAAGATTTTGTACTTCATCTCCTTTATAGAGTTTTGTATGGAGTTGAAAATCAAAAATTGAAAATTCTAACTGTCTTAGCATTCCCATAGCTGAGAGAAAGTTTTTACTTTTAACAAGTTTTTCTATCATAATATCTGGTAAAATTTCTTCTGTTTTATAATGTTTTGCAAACATTTGAAGAACCATCGGTTCATAAGCAAAATTCTCTAAGAATTGAGATGGAAATTCTACGGCATCCCATTCGACACCATTTACTCCACTGACTTCATTTTCATTTACACTGCTAAGTATATGATGAATTGTATGTCCCATTTCATGAAAAAGTGTTACAACATCATCGTGACGCAACAAAGATGGTGTTTTTTCACTAGAGGGTGGAAAATTACAAACTACAAATGCTGAGGCAGGAAGTTCATCTGCTTTTTCATTTGTACAATACGATTGCCAGTTGTGCATCCATGCTCCACCCCGTTTAGACTCTCTTGCTTCTAAATCAAGATAAATTTTTGCTTTTAATTGCTCATTTTCATAAACATTATATGATGATGCCTTTGGATGCCATAGTTTTTCATCTATTTTCTCAAAGCGAATGTTAAAAAGTTTATGTAAAAATTCAAACATTCCATTGACTACGCTCTCTTGCTCAAAATAGGGACGATACTCCTCCTCATCAATTTCATATTGCTCTTTTTTTAAAATTTCAGAGTAGTACGCTGTATCATGGCTTTTAAGTTCATATGGTGCTATGTTTTGTAACTCTTTTAGCTCATTTTTTGCTTGAGCAATAGAGTTGTCTAAGAGTGAATTTAAAAAATTTAAAACACTTTTTTCATCTTTTGCCATTTTTGTTGCTAATGAGAGTTGTGCATAGTTTTCAAATCCTAAAAGCTTACTCATTTCATATTTAAGTGCAAGAATTTTATTGATTAAATCTGCATTTTGAGGAGCTCTTGATACATAAGCACGGTAGAGTTCTTCTCTTATTTCTCTATTTTTTCCATAGGTCATATATGCAATATATGAAGGCATTTGAAGTGTAAGTTTATATTTTATTTCTCCATCTTCTTCAAATTTTGCATTTTCAATTTCACTTTGAGGTAATCCTTGTATGTCTTGTTCATCTTCAATAATATATGTATAAGCATTGGTTGCATTGAGTAGATTTTGAGAAAATTCATTTGAATATTCACTTAAAGATATATTTATCTCCTGTAATCTTTTTTTTGTCTTTTCATCAAGATGCGCACCACTTAATTCAAAGTTTTGAATATTCAATTCAAGGACTCTTTTTTGTTCATCATTAAGAGTATCTACTTCTTCTTTTAAAATAGTTTTATAGACATTATATATCTCTAAATTTTGAGAAAGTAGTGTAGAGTATTCTGTAATTATTGGTAAAGCATCTGTATAAACTTTTTGAGTTTTTTCAGAATTATTCACTGCATTTAAATGAGATAGAGGTGTAAAAAATTCTTCTAAATCTTCTTCCATCATCTCAAAGGGTTTAACAAAATTGGCGTAATTTTGCTCTTTTTGTGTTAAAAGTTCTTTTACTTTTGTATTATTGTTCTCTATTTTATTTTGAAGTTCATCTATAAAATTATCTAAGTCACAACGAAATTGTAAAAATTTTGACATATATCCACCATATTTTTTAGATAATTATATCGCTTTATTATTAAAAAACAGATATTAGACTTCAAAGCAAAGTAAAAGCCAATATTCTGTATAATACTGAGATTTTATAAAAAAGGTGTACACATGACTAAAAAGCGTGTTCTAGTTAAGTTTTCGGGTGAAGCTCTTGCTGGTGAAGCAGGTCATGGAATTGATACTAAAATACTCAAGTATATTGCACAAGAGATTAAATCTCTTGTAGATGCTGGTATTGAAGTGGGTATAGTTATTGGTGGTGGAAATATTATTCGTGGTGTTACTGCTGCACAAGATGGTATTATTAAAAGAACATCTGGTGATTATATGGGAATGCTAGCAACAGTAATCAATGGTGTAGCTATGCAAGAAGCTTGTGAATATGCTGGATTAGAAGTGCGTATGCAAACTGCAATTAAAATGGAACAAATTGCAGAACCGTATATAAATCGTAAAGCAACACGCCATCTTGAAAAAAATCGTGTTGTAATATTTGCAGCAGGAACAGGAAATCCTTTCTTCACGACAGATACTGCGGCGACATTAAGAGCTGTAGAGATTGGTGCAGAAGTTATTATTAAAGCTACGAAAGTAGATGGTGTTTATGATAAAGATCCGGTAAAGTATAGTGATGCTGTAAAATTACATGAGCTTACATATGATCAAGCCTTACAAGACCATATTAAGGTTATGGATGATACATCTATCGCTCTTGCAAAAGACAATAAGCTCCCAATTATAGTCTGTGATATGTCTGTTGAAGGAAATCTTTTAGATATTTTAAATGGGAACATGAGTAAATGTTCTATAGTTAGATAAGTTTTATAAAAAGGAAGAAAATGAAAATTGAAGAATTAACAGCAAAAATTTTAGATGAGAATACAAATATAGACCGTTATCAGTTAGCAGTTGCTGTGGCAAAAAGATGTGATGAGTTAGAGAATGGTGCAATTAGTAAATTGAATGTAAACACCAATCGTGTTAAATCTGCAGATTTAGCACTTATGGAAATTGCAGAAGGTCTTGTCATTGTTAAAGGCTTTAGAGACCAAGTAAAGTAATATTTTGTCGCCGAGTCACCTAGATATAGATATTATTAGAAATATCCATGATGTGGACTCTGCTACCACATATTTATTTGACCAAGTTCCTCCAAGTCAAATTTTAAATAAAGCGCTTTTATTTTCTAAAGAATCCCATAAATACCAAGTACGAAAAAGTGGTGAGCCTTATGTTGTTCATCCTATTTTGGTTGCAGCTATTGTTGTTTCAATTACAAACGATGAATCTATGGCTATTGCAGCTCTTTTACATGATGTGGTAGAAGATACTGATGTATCTATTGAAGAAATTGCAGAGTATTTTGGTAAAGATGTCGCACATTTAGTGGCTGGTCTTACTAAAATTGATTCTCTTCGTGACAATGAACTTGTACCATCTTCATCAAATGAGAGGCTTATTCTTTCTGCTTTAACTTTTAGAAAAATGCTTTTAGCAAGTATAAAAGATGTTCGTGTATTGGTTGTAAAACTGTGCGATAGATTTCATAATATGCTTACTTTAGATGCATTAAAACCTGATAAACAAAAAAGGATATCAGAAGAGACACTTGTAGTTTATGCTCCTATTGCTCATCGTTTAGGAATTTCATTTTTAAAAAATATACTTGAAGATTTGAGTTTTGGCTATCTTTTTCCAAATGAGAAACAAAAAATTGATTTATATTTGCAAGAAAATTATTATGCTATTGAGACAAAGCTCAATGAAATAAAAACCTCTCTCTCTGATTTGCTTGTAAAAAATGGCTTTTTTGAAGAGGATTTTGAAATCCTTTCTCGTATAAAACATAAATATTCTATTTATTTAAAGATGCAGCGTAAGGGTGTGAGTATTGATGAAATACTAGATTTATTAGCTGTAAGAATTATTACAAAAGAGCCAGTAAAGTGTTATACTATTTTAGGATTGGTACATCTCAATTTTCGTCCTTTAGCATCAAGATTTAAAGATTATATCTCCATTGCAAAAGATAATGGATACCAGACCATTCATACAACTGTTTTTTATAATACTGCTATTTTTGAGGTACAAATTCGTACTTTTGAGATGCACAAAACTGCAGAACTTGGTGTTGCAGCACACTGGAAGTATAAAAGTGGTGGTAACAATGTTAAGCTTGATTGGCTAGATGGTTTACAGTACCAGAATGAATCAGCAGAAGAATTTTATGATCTTATAAAAAATGACCTTTATTCTGAAGATATATCGATTTTTTCTCCGACAGGTGATGTCTTTACACTACCTCGTGGGGCTGTTGCTCTTGATTTTGCCTATGCAGTACATACTGTGGTTGGAAACAAAGCAATAAGTGCTCTTGTAAATAAAAATAAATCATCGTTACTTACTGAATTAACTAATGGTGATATTGTTAAAATTCTTACGGGTGAAGTAGATATTCCTCGATGTAGTTGGCTAAACGCAGTGAAAACTTCTAAAGCAAAAACAAATATGCGCCTAATCTGTAATGCGAGAATTAAAGAGATAAACTCAAAAATAGCTATTAATATTATTGCTACAGTGATGAATCTAAATCATTCTCGGGTACAAGAGTGGTTAGCATCCCATAATTGTACTAGCTATATAAATATAGTTGATGATGTTGATCATTTGAAAAATCTTATTGGAAAATATACAAAAGATATTGGTAAAAACAGTAGATTTAAAAGTTTTGTGGCGAGACATAGATTTAAGCTTAAAAAGTTTACAATGGCAGGAATGGAGATTTACTCTTCTTCACATATTAGTAATGTGGTTTTTGATTATTGTTGTCATCCAAAATCTGGTGATGAAATTATGGCATTTTTAGATAAGTCAAAAGTACATGTTCACCATAAAATGTGTAAAAATGCTCTTGTAAAAATCAATAATTATGAGCCAATGGTATTTATAAAATGGGCAAAAAGAAAAATATATAGGTACAAACTTATTGCATCATTGCATAATGAAAAAGGAGCCCTTGCAGACTTCTTAAGTTATTTGGTAAAATTAGATATAGATATTAACTCTATTGAACTTGGCAAAAATTCGGGAGACTATACGAAGTTCTGTGAACTTGAATTTGAAACAAAAGAAGCAGATATTAATGCATTTCGTGCTAAAATAGACTCAAAAATTAAAGTGATTGATTTAGTACAAACTAATGATGCATATAAAAATTAAAGAAAGAGAAATAGAGATGATAAACGAAGCACTTAAAGAAATACAAAGAGGTACTGCCGAGGTAATTGACGAGGAAAGAATTGAAAAATTACTGAAGGCTTATTTTGAAGAAGGTAAAACATATACTGTAAAAGCTGGATTTGATCCGACCGCACCTGATTTACATCTTGGACATACTGTACTTCTGCAAAAGCTTGCAATTTTTCAAAAATATGGAGCGAGAGTTCAGTTCCTTATAGGAAGTTTTACGGCAACTATTGGAGATCCTACTGGAAAAAACATTACTAGAAAAGTGCTTTCAAAAGAAGATATTGTAAAAAATATTTCTAGTTACACAACACAGGCATTTAAAATTTTAGATGAGAGCAAGACTGATATTGTTTACAATGATGATTGGTTGGGTAAAATGAGCGCTGCAGATATGATTACACTAGCATCAAACTTAACCGTTGCCCGTATGTTAGAGCGTGATGATTTTTCAAAGCGTTTTAAATCAAATACACCCATTGCAACAAGTGAATTTATGTATCCTCTTTTGCAGGGTTATGATAGTGTATATCTTAAATCAGATGTAGAAATTGGTGGAACTGACCAAAAATTTAATCTTTTGATGGGTCGCCAACTTCAAAAAGCGTATGATATAAAAAAACAACAAGCTGTTTTGATGATGCCTATTTTAGAAGGTCTTGACGGTGTTCAAAAGATGAGTAAATCTTTAGGCAATTACATCGGTGTATCTGATGCACCAAATGATATGTTTGGAAAAGTTTTAAGTATTTCTGATGATTTGATGTGGCGTTATTATGAACTTTTAAGTAATAAATCATTAGATGAAATAGCAGTTTTACAACAAGGTGTTCAAGACCAAACACTGCATCCTAAAAAGGTAAAGGAGGATTTAGCATTTGAAATAACAGCTCGTTTTCATAGTGCTGATGCTGCTCAAAATGCAAAAACTGAATTTGAAAAAGTACATGCTAAGAGTCAAATACCAACAGATATTGCAGAATTTAGCGTAAATGAAACCGTTTGGATATGTAAAGCCTTAGTTGATTGTGCTATTGAGCCATCTACTTCTCAAGCTAGAAGAGATATTAAGCAAGGTGGTGTTAAAATAGACCAAATAAAAATTTCGGATGATAAGTTACAATTAACGACTGGGGAGTATCTTCTTCAAGTTGGAAAAAGAAAATTTGCAAAATTGAAGGTGAATTAATGAGTTTTAAATCTGTAAAAATTGGTAAACATGAGATAGAAATTCCTATTATTCAGGGTGGAATGGGTGTTGGTATTAGTTGGGATCAACTTGCTGGTAATGTATCTAAAGAGGGTGGACTTGGAGTAGTGAGTTCAGTTGGTACTGGGTATTATAAAAATAAAGAGTTTGCAAAAAAACTTGTATCTGATAGACCTTTAAGCGAAACAAACTTTTACTCAAAAGAGGGTTTTCATGAGATTATCAAAAATGCAAGAAAAATTTGTGCTAATAAGCCTTTAGCTGCAAATGTTTTGTATGCCATTAATGACTATGGTCGTGTTGTTCGTGATGCTTGTGAAGGTGGTGTGGACATCATTATTACAGGAGCAGGGTTGCCAACAAATATGCCTGAATTTACTGAAGGGTATCCTGATGTAGCACTTGTACCTATTGTATCTTCTGCAAAAGCATTGAAGATTATTTGTAGAAGATGGCAAAAGCGTTATAACCGTCTTCCTGATGCTGTGATTTTAGAAGGTCCAAAAAGTGGTGGACATCAAGGGTTTACATATGAACAATGTAGTATGCCTGAATATCAGCTTGAAAATCTTGTCAAACCCGTTGTTGTAGAAGCAGCAGAGTGGGGGGCAATGCCAGTTTTTGCAGCTGGTGGTGTTTGGGATAAAAATGATATTGAAGAGATGATGGCTCTTGGCGCAAGTGGTGTTCAAATGGGAACGCGTTTTATTGGTACTTTTGAATGTGATGCTCATGCAAACTTTAAAAAAGTTTTGCTTGATGCAAAAGAGGGTGACATTAAACTTATGGGTTCTCCTGTAGGTTATCCTGCACAAGGTGTTGTAACAAATCTTACACATTTGGTTGAAAAAAGAGAAGGGCCTGCTATTAAGTGTATCTCAAATTGTGTTGCTCCATGTAATCGTGGAAAAGAGGCAAAAGTTGTTGGTTTTTGTATTGCTGATAGATTGAGTGATGCGTATGAAGGAAATTTGGAGACAGGACTCTTCTTCTCTGGAACTAATGGATATAAACTTGATAAAATAATAACTGTAAAAGAGTTATTAGATAAATTGACACAAGGCGAGTAAGATTTTAGTTATTCGCTTTTTCCTTCTTTTCTCATTACTCTTTTCTCTTTCACTTTATGCCCTTAGTGATAAAAGTATTCTGGAGCATGCTACTAACTTGGAAAAATATTCAAGTAGAAGTAAACAGTTTCAGGCTTATAATGATTATAAAAATCTTTATTTTCACTCATTAATAAATAAGAATGATTGGTTGCAATTAAAATCTCTTCAAGGTATTGTAAGGACGGGAAAAAAACTTCATTTTGATGTTTCGATTTATGATAGGAAACTTTCAAAATCGTTGCATAGAAAAATGAAAATAAAATCGTTATCTAAATTAGAAGCTGTGCGATGGGAAAATGGTTATTTGGAGCTTATTTTTAATAAGAAACTGAGTAATAATCAACTAAATTATTATAATAAGTTTAATACAAAAGAGAAAATATACCAGTATATTTTTAATATTCATGCTTTTATGCTTTTAAAGTCACAGAGACTTAGCAGAAGAGGTGTCAGTCATATTGCACTTTTTCAATATAATTCAAACAGGTTACATTTAATAATAGAAAATAGTTCTCCACTTACTATACACTTTTATAAAAAATCTAGAAAAATTATAGTAAAAATTTCTAATCATACCATGAAATATACTAGACTAAAACATCAACATAAAATTATTGTTATTGACGCTGGTCATGGGGGAAAAGATCCTGGTGCTACTGGTTATAGAGGATATCGAGAAAAAAATGTTGTTTTAGCCATTGGAAAAGACCTTCGTAATATTTTAAAAGCCCGTGGTTATAAAGTTTATATGACAAGAGATTCTGATTATTTTGTTACATTAAGACATAGAACAGAATTTGCAAATAAAAAACATGCTGATATTTTTATAAGTATCCATGCAAATGCCGTTAAAGATGATAAAAAAACAACCTATGGGCTTGAGACTTACTATCTATCGAAAGCTCGTTCAAATAGAGCTAAAAGAGTTGCAGCTATTGAAAATAGGGTGGATTTATTAGATATGAATTATTATGGAAAAGAGAGTTTTTTAAATACACTTAATTCTCATAATATTATAGCTTCAAATAAATTGGCAATTGATATTCAAAGAAATACGCTAGCAGCTTTGAGACAAAAGTATAAATATGTCAAAGATGAAGGAGTAAGAGAAGCTCCCTTCTGGGTACTTGTCGGTACGCAGATGCCTGCTGTTCTAGTTGAAACGGGATTTATTACAAATCCAAGAGAAGCTAAGCACCTTGTAAATAAGGAGTATCAAAAAACATTGGCAAAAGGACTTGCTGATGGTATAGAGCGTTATTTCATAAATATTAGAAAAAGCAGATAGGGATTACTCCTCCTGCTTATACTCTAACTCCCCAGCACGAGACTCTTTATCGTTAATAATTTGCTCAATTTGTTGTTTGACTTTATCATAACGGTATTGCTCTTTAAATCCCATAATTCTTCCTCCTGCTGCGTTTGGATGTCCACCTCCATTTGCCCACTCTTTAGATATTAAAGCAACACTCACATTGTTATTTGCTCGTAGGCTCATAGCACCTCTATAACTTACATCAACAATAAAATCATATTCAGGATAAGCTGTTAAAAAACCATTTCCAACAATAGAAGTATTTCCAACACCATAACTAAGATAGCCTCTGTAGCCTTTGTAGTAAATAGTTTTCTCTTTTCTTGCATTTCCAAGAAGTTTTACAACATATTTTGTAGCAAGGTTATCAAGAGTGTTATCTTCGCCTTCTCTAAAAAAATCTTTTTTAAGTGTGTGAATTTTATCATCAAGAACAATAGGTGCGTTTGGTTCGTTTATAGATTTCACTGCCTCTAAAAGAAGTGAAAGTTTATAGTGTGAATCTTCTTTAGCAAACATAATACGATTGAGTTCTCTTGTTTCAGTTACTAAACGCATACAAACTTTTCCATACTCAAAATTTTCATGCTCTTCTTGTTTCCATAAATCGACTGCGTTTACAACATTGACATATTTTTGCATCCATGAAGGTTCCTCTAAATCAAAATGTTCTTTTGCATAATCATAAGTAATTTTAGTGCCACAACGCTCAACATCAAGAAAATACCAATCAAATTTTTTCGCACTCTCTGCACCACTACCATGATGGTCAAGGAGTTGAAGTTTTACATTACAATAGTTGTCATTTATCTTTTTTACTTCATGTTGCAACCATCGTGACTCTTCTGCTGTTAAATTAAGGTCTGTAATTAAGATATAGGCATCTTTTTTTGCCTTTTTAATATTTTCAAGTATTACATCTAATTTTTGTCTTACCTCTGGACCATAATTAGCATTGTAATTGTACTTTTCATAGGGTGTATATTTCATTACTAGTTGGCAACTATACCCATCTAAATCGATGTGTGATAGATGGTGGATTATTCTGTTTGTCATTTTATACCTTTGTTTTTTTTAATTTATTCTTCTGTTTGTATGGATATAGAACCCATAACTTCAAATGTAGCACTTGCATCAATCTCTGCATGAGAGAGTGCTACAACATCAAGAGAAAATCTCTCAAATATTTCAGCAATGCTACGACGGATTTGTGGATCAACTATGATGATTACTGGTGATATTCCTTTTTGTAAAACTTCTGTTGCTTTTTGGCTGGTTGCTTGGATAAGCGCATTAATCTCTCCTACATTTAGGAGAAGGTTTCTTACTCCATCTTGTTCTTGAGATTTTTGTAGTAAAAGTTGCTCTGTTTGCGTATCAAAAGTAAGAAGGCGTATAACACCATCTTCTCCTGCATACATCTGTGTGATGACGCGTGAGAGTTTTGCTCGTACTTGTTCTGTGATAATGTCAACACTTTTTGTAAACTCGGCAATATCTGCTATGGTTTCTAATATTGTAAGCATATCTTTAAGTGGAATTTTTTCATGCAGGAGTGCTTTTAAGACGCGTTGAATAAGACCAATAGAAGCAACTTTAAGAACATCATCAATAATAACAGGATAATTATCTTTGATTTTATCAATGAGTGATTGTACCTCTTGTCGTGTGAGTAACTCTTCAGCGTTGCGTTTTACGAGTTCACTCATATGTGTAGAGATAACAGTTGCAGGATCTACAACAGTATAGCCGTTGATGATTGCATCCTCTTTTTGTTCTGGAGTTATCCAGATAGCATCAAGTCCAAATGCAGGTTCTTTTGTTGGCTCGCCTTGAATTTCTCCTGTTGCCATTCCACTATCCATTGCTAAAAATTTATCAGGATTGATAAGTCCTTCTCCAATGCTGATGCCTTTGAGCAAAATTTGGTACTGGTCTGGTTTGAGGTGAAGATTATCGCGTATTCGGACTTGAGGCATTAAAAAGCCAAAATCACTGGCAATTTTTCTACGCATAGAACGGATACGCTCTAGTAAATCGCCACCTTGAGAGTTGTCTGCAAGTTTAATAAGCTGATACCCAAGAGTGAGTTCTAGCATCTCCACTTTTAAAATATCTTCAAGCGCACTCTCTTCCTCTTTGGCTATCTCTTCATTTGTTTTTTGTGGTGCGAGTTTCTCTTTCTCTTCTTTGAGTTGTTCTTTTGTTTTGTTCGAGACAATATCTCCCATATCAAGTATAGGTAATTCTCCTTTTTCATATTTGTAAATTGACCAACCAAGAAGTGCAAAAAGTCCTCCAACAAATGCCATTGATGCTGTTGGAAGTCCTGGAACAAGAGCAAAAATGAGCATAATAAATCCTACAATCATCATAATTTTTGCATTTCCGACCATCTGGTTAATCGTACTCTTGGCAAAATTCTCACCATCACTAGAAGAACGGGTAATCATAATACCAGTAGCTGTTGAAATAATAAGTGCAGGAATTTGACTCACAAGACCATCACCAATAGTTAATAGTGTAAATGTTGATGCACTTGCTGATATATTCATATTGTATTGGAAAACACCAATAAGAAATCCACCAATAATATTGATAAGGGTAATGATAATCCCAGCAACGGCATCACCTTTTACAAATTTTGAAGAACCATCCATAGCTCCATAAAAGTTAGCATCTTGTAAAATCTCGGCACGGCGTTGTTTTGCTTGTGCATCATCTATAAGTCCTGCGTTTAAGTCAGCATCAACTGCCATCTGTTTTCCAGGCATAGAATCAAGAACAAAACGAGCAGCAACTTCTGCAACTCTGGTGGAACCTTTTGTGATAACCATAAAGTTAATAAGTACCAAAATAGAGAAAACAATAATACCAATAACATAATTTCCACCAACTACAAAGTCCCCAAAACTGGTAATAACACTACTAACCTGAGATGCTCCTTCATGCCCATGACTTAAAATCATTCTTGTTGTAGCAATATTAAGTGAAAGTCGAAAGAGTGTTAAAACAAGAATAAGTGTAGGAAAAGTAGTAAGGTCTGTAGGTTTTGGAACATATAAAGAGATAAGTAAAATTAAAACAGAGAGTGATATGGAAACAGTAAGCAATACATCTAAGATTTCAGAAGGTAGAGGAACAATTATAATAGCTAAAATAGCCATAACAAAAAATACAACACCTAAATCTCTGTTGCCTAAGACAAAGTTCATAGAAGTGCCGATTTTTTGTTTGGTAGTAAGTTTTTTTGCCATGCTTATCTTAATCTTTGAGTATATCTTCTAAAGTTATTTCTGCTAAAAAGAGGTCTATTTTCCCTTGTAATTTGTTTAGAAATGGCCATAAAGAGCAGATATGGGCTCTCTCTGAAGGACAATCTTCTTGTGAAGGTGAACACTCAAATACAGCAGGAGCCTTTCCCTCAACACAAGTCATTACCTCAAGCATATTAATTTGTGCTGGTTTTTGATGAAGCAAAAAGCCTCCATTGACTCCTTTATATGATTTTAATATATTGCGTTTAGCCAAAGATTGCAAAATTTTCGCTAAAAAGCTTTTAGAAATTGAGAGTTCTTTTGAGAGTGTGTCACTATCTATTGGCTCTGTTACAGATGATATAAGTATAAGTGAAAGTA
>JALSWC010000193.1 GCA_027060825.1 Sulfurimonas sp. | reverse complement strand
TTAGTAGTTCAGAACTTTATTACATTGGAAGTGATGAATTTTGTATTGTTGCTCAAGAGATGGATAGAGAAAAAATCAAAATATATGCAAAAGATTTACAAGCACTTGTTGCAAACTCTTTTGTGGAACTTGATGGTAATAAGCTCAAAGGTACTGTTACTATCTCTATAGCACAAGGAAGAGAAAATCTTTTAAAATATGCACATATAGCACTAAAAGAGGCAAAGAACAAAGGTAAAAATCGCATCGAATTTTATGCAAAAGAGTTAGATGTTGAGAAATTACAGCATCAAATTCAGGAGTATAGTCCTATTATTCGTCAAGCGATTGAGTCTGGAAATGTTGTGCCTTACTTTCAACCTATTGTAGATAATGCTACGCATAAAATTACAAAATATGAGTGTTTGGCAAGAATAGAAGAGGGTGACAAGGTTTACTCTCCTTACTATTTTATAGATATTGCAAAGATGATAGGACTTGTCTCTGAGATTACAAAAATTATGATAGATAAATCTTTTAAAGCATTTAGTGGTACAGATTACTCTTTTTCTATTAACATAACAGAGGTTGATTTGAATGATGAGTACCTTTATGACTATTTTCAAGAGAAATTACAAGAGTATAACATTGATGTCTCTCGTGTGGTATTGGAAGTTTTAGAGGGGGTGAGTGCGCATGGTCTTAGTAATTCACTTCAACAGCTTAAAAGATTAAAAGCATTTGGCTTTACGGTTGCCATAGATGATTTTGGAACACAAAATTCAAATTTTGAGAGAGTGAACAATATGAATGTTGATTTTATTAAAATTGATGGTGGTTTTGTAAAAAATATGGCAACAGATGAAAAGAGTTACTCTATAGTAAAAACAATAAGTGAGTTTTCAAAAAGTATAGGTGCAAAGGTAATTGCAGAGTATGTGCATAATGAAGAAACACAAAAAATGGTAGAAGAGCTTGGTATAGAGTATTCACAAGGCTACTACTGGTCTGAACCTAAAAGAGAGCTATAGTAAGATGAAAAATTATATTTATGAAGTAAATGGTGTAGAAATTTCTTCTCTTTTTGAAGAGAGAGCTGGTGAAATAGAGTCTGCAAACTCTGTTTTGATCCAAATTTTTTCAGGAGAGAGAGAAGAAAAGTTCGCAGAAATTGTTAAGTTTGTGCAAGAAAGATTTGTAGATGCTACGATTGTTGCAGCTTCAACAGATGGTGAGATTTGTAATGAAAATGTACTTACTGAGAGTACAGTTATATCTGTCTCTCTCTTTGATGCTACAGATTTACAGAGTAAATATATTGAGAGTGGTTCAAGTTTTGAAGTAGGTGTTGCGTTTGCAAAAGAGTTAGTAACACCAAGAACAAAACTACTGCTTGCTTTTACAGATGGATTATTATGCAATGGAGAGGAGTTTTTACGAGGAATTTACTCTATAGCTCCTCAGGTTATCGTAGCAGGTGGGCTTTCTGGTGACAATAGTAAATTTGAGAATTGTTTTATAGGGAGTGGTGCGTATTTATATGATAGTGGTGCAGTGGCAGTTGCATTTGATTCTGATGTTTTACAGGTAGAGTCGTTTTATAATTTTGGTTGGAAAGGAATTGGTGTTTCTCAAAAAGTTACAAAATCTGAAAAAAATAGAGTATATACTATTGCTGATTTAACAGCAGTAGAATTTTATGAAAAATATTTAGGTAAAGAGGTTGCAAAGCAACTACCTAAAATTGGTGTAGAATTTCCCCTAATAATTGAAAAAAATTATGTTGATATTGCACGAGCCGTATTAGTAAAACATGATGATGGAAGTTTGAGTTTTGCTGGGAATATAGAAGAGGGAGAAAAAGTTCGTATTGGCATAGGAGATGTAGAAGAGATAGTTACTAATCCAATTACAAGTGATAAGGTTAATGTAGAGGCATTTTACATCTACTCATGTATGGCTCGTCGTCGTTTTATTCCAAATCTTATACAAAAGGAAATAACACCTTTTGCAAATCTTGCTCCAACAAGTGGATTTTTTACTTATGGCGAGTTTTTTACAAAGAATAAACCAGAACTTTTAAATCAGACACTAACGGCTGTGGCTCTCTCTGAATCGGAAGCTATTTATAGTGTAAAACATACAATAAAAGATGTAGAAAATAATATAACATATAAAGCACTCAAAAATATACTTCATGCAACAACAGAAGATTTATGTAGAGAGACTCTTCGTATTGAAGAGGTTGAAAAAGAGTTGGCTGTTCAAAAAGAGATAGTGGCTCTTGTTCAGAAAATGGCAAGAATGGCTAGTTGGGAGTTACTACTTGAGACAGAAGAAATTATTTGGTCTGAAGAGTCTTATATTATCTATCAAAGAGATCCAAAACTTAGACCACCTACAATAAAAGAGTTTATTTATGAGATGCTTCTTCCTGAATATAGAGAGGATGTTCTTGAATTGCTCCAAAATGCAAAAAATGGGGATACTCATACTTTAGAAGTAAAAGTAAGAAGAGGCGATGGAAAAATAGTTACTGTTTTTGATAGTGCAAAAATGATTTTTAAAGATGGAAAGCCTTATAAACTTTTAGGTATTACCATAGACTTAACAGAGATGCGAATGAAAGATGAACTCATTGCACAACAATCAAAATTAGCTCAAATGGGTGAAATGGTAAATATGATAGCACATCAATGGAGACAACCACTTAATGCTGTAAGTGCAGCATCTATTAAGCTGAGTATGCAAGATGAGATGGATTTACTAACAAGTGAAAAACTTCAAGAGACAACGGCTTTTATTGGTGAAATGGTTCAGGAAATGTCGAAAACTATTGATGATTTTATGAACTTCACAAAACCAACAGATACGAAAGAGGCTGTATGTTTTGAAGATATTATTGAAGACATTATGCATCTGATGCAAGCACAGTTAAAAAATCATAATATTGAATTTATACAAGAGATAGATAAAAATTTATCTTTATTGACTTATAGAAAAGATTTGGAGCATGTCTTAATAAATCTTTTTTCAAACGCAAGGGATGCTTTTGAAGAGAAAGAAATAAAAAATAAATTTATAAAAGTAAAAGTCTTTTTTGAAGGAAAAGATTGTATTGTTCAAGTAAGTGATAATGCAGGGGGCATACCTGCTGATGTTATTGATAGAATTTTTGACCCTTACTTTACAACAAAAGTGCAAGGCAAAGGGACAGGTTTAGGGCTTTATATGAGTAAAAAGCTTCTTGAGACAACTATTGGTGCGAGTATAAGTGTAAAAAATATTAATGATGGTGCAGAGTTTAGCATTGTTATGAAGGATTGTGTGGTTTAAGATGGCGTATAATTTGAAAATATATGAAAGTTTAAATATTTTATGTGTGGAAGATGAGAATACTATTCGTACTATTTATGATGATATGTTCTCTCTTGTTTTTAAAAATGTCTATTTGGCTGAAAATGGAAAAGAGGGATTAGAGATTTTTCAAAATGAGAAGATAGATATGGTCCTTACAGACCACTCTATGCCTGTTATGGATGGTCTTGAAATGAGTAAGCAGATACGAGAAGTTGATGCTACTATACCTATTGTTATGATTACTGCTATTGAAAATCTTAGTATGTTACGAGATGCCATAGATATTCGCATAACAAGTTTTATAAAAAAGCCAATCTCTTCACAAACTATTTTTTCTACTTTAGAGTTTGTAGCAAAATCAGTTTTAGCAGAGAGACTTTTAGTGCAATTTCAAAAAGAGAAATTGCTTTATAGTGAGTACCAAGAGAATTTAACCTATGAAAAAGAGACAACAATCATAAAAAATGATGTTGTAGAGGGAAGATTTTTAAATTTTGATTGTGAAGTTTTTTTTCAACCACGAGATACTTTAAGTGGCGATAGCTATAGCATACGAAAAATTGATGAAGAGAGGTATTTTGCTTTTATTGTAGATGGTATGGGCAAAGGCATCTCTGCTTCTGTAACTGCTATGATGTGTTGTGCTTATGTAAATCATACTATAGATGAAATCATCGCTACAAAAGAAGCGTTTTCTCTCTCTTTGTTAATTACAAGAGTTATAAAATTCTTAGCACCAAATTTGTTAGAGTATGAGGTCGTCTCTGCTTCTTTTTTACTTTTTGATGGAAAAAAAGAGGAGCTAGAATATGCAATGTTTTCTATGCCTGCTATGCTCTATGTAAGTAAAGAAGATAAAAGTGTGCATAAACTTAAATCAAATAATCCTCCTCTTTGTGCTTATACAAATAGTGTAAATAGTAGTAAAATAGGATTGAATAATATAGAAAAATTTCTCTTTTTTAGTGATGGTGTTAATGAAAACAGTATAAAAGAGTCCGAATTTTCTTATGCGAAATTTTTGCATAGTGACTTTTTAGAGAGTAATAATCTCAAAGAGTTTGAAGCAAAAAGAGTTGATAGAATTGAAGAACAAGAGGATGATGTTACTTATATTTTTTGTAATCATTCAGTCTTAAAGGGCTAAACAAGAAAATGACTGATATTGATTTGTAGATGTTGTGGATGGGGTAGAGGGATTCGAACCCACGCATAGTGGCACCAGAAACCACGGCCTTACCGCTTGGCTATACCCCAATGTGAATTTGTTATATTTTTTTATGAAAAGTTAATGTGGATGGGGTAGAGGGATTCGAACCCCCGAATGTCAGCACCAAAAGCTGATGCCTTACCGCTTGGCGATACCCCATCATTTTGAAAGTAATAATTGGTTGCGGAAGCAAGATTTGAACTTGCGACCTTCGGGTTATGAGCCCGACGAGCTACCGAACTGCTCTATTCCGCGGTGTTTAAACACATTCAATCTGTGTTTGTGAGCGAAATTATAGACAAATTTGTTTTTAATGTCAAGCTTTTTGCAAAGAAATTTGAAAATTTCTTTTTTGACCTCTTTTTAATGAATATTTTTATATAATAGAACTACTAAAAAATACATATAAAAGAGAATAAAATGAAACCAATAGAAAGAGTTTTACAGGCAATAGAAGATGTTAAAAAGGGAAAAATGGTCATTATGATTGATGATGAAGATAGAGAGAATGAGGGTGACTTAGTTTATGCCGCTGCATTTTCTACACCAGAACATGTAAATTTTATGGCTACCAATGCTAGAGGGCTTATTTGTGTTGCACTCTCTAAACCCATTGCAAATAGACTTACATTAAATCCTATGGTGAGTTCAAACACCTCCTCGTATGAGACTGCGTTTACAGTTTCAGTTGATGCAAAAGATGCACTTACAGGAATCTCTACAAAAGAGAGAGATGACACCATCAAAATACTTGCAAACCCTATCTCAAATGCAGATGAGCTTGTAAAGCCTGGGCATATCTTTCCTTTAATTGCAAAAGATGGTGGTACACTTGTGCGTACTGGACATACTGAAGGTTCTGTTGATCTTTGCCGTTTGGCAGGTTTGAGTGAAGCGGGTGTTATTTGTGAAATTCTTAAAGATGATGGAACAATGGCAAGAAGAGACGATTTAGATATATTTGCACAAAAACACAATCTCAATACTGTATTTATCTCTGATATTGTGGAGTATAGACTTGCAAATGAGAGACTTGTAAAAGAGATTGGTGTAGAAGAGATAGAATTTTTTGGAGTAAAGGTAAGTCGTCATACTTTTGAAGATCATGATGGAGTAGAACATACTGCAATTTTGTTTTATAGTGCTGGTGAAGTGGCAAATGTAAGAGTACACAATGTTATTACAGATTGTGAGCTACTTTTAAATCAAGAAAAATACAATAATCTTATTAATTCCATAGAGTATCTTAAACAAAACAGTGGTATTTTACTCTTTATAAATAAAACAAATCATCAAGATAATGCAACTATGAAAGAGTTTGGTATTGGTGCGCAGATTATAAAATCATTTGGCGTCTCAAAAATGAATCTTATTACTGCTATGCAAAAGAGGGACTTTATTGGCTTAAGTGGGTTTGGTCTGGAAATCAACAATATAGTAAATGTGTGAAAAGAGAGAATATGAGAGATTTTTTTAAAAGAGTTGAAGAAGATGGAAGTGAAATTTACATAGAGAGCGATATAAGTGCTTATGGTTATAGTGAGCGTTATAGCTGGCTTTTTAGTGTTTTTATAAAATTTGATGCTTCTGGAAATTCACAAGAGCGTTTTGAAGAGTTTTTAGAGACAAAAGAGGCACTTATTATTGCTGTAGAGCATAATGGCGATGCGAAGTATGTTGGTAGTCGCGTTGTCGATGGTTGGAATGAACTTTATTTCTATGCCGAAAATGCAAAATCTTTAAACGCAGTTGTCTCTAAAATGTTGAGCAACAGTGGCTATGTTTATGAGAGTAGTGTTGTCAAAGATGCAAAATGGAATTTTCATTATAAAAATCTTGTGCCATCAGCTTTAGAATCAGCACATATTCAAAGTGAAAAAATCATTTTTATGTTACAAGAAGAAGGAGATAATTTGGAAATTCCTCGTCTTGTTGAACATTATGTCTCTTTTACCACTCCTACGCAAAAAGAGAAATTTGTAGAACTTCTTCCTTTAGAAGATTTTAGCTTTAAAGATGAAATAAGCAGTGAAGATTTTGAAAATGGTCTTGCTTTGGTAAAAAAACATGCAGTGACAGAAGAAGAAGTTCGTAAAAATGTAGAACAGCTTTTTGAAGCTTTAAAAACAGAGCAGGGCTTTTATGAGGGTTGGAGTACAACGCTTGGAGATGAAAGCGAATAGTATGCAGAGCAAAGAGAAAATATTTGCCCTTACTGGTGTTATAAATTATATTTTTGTTGTCTTTTTAAATGCTTTTACTGATTTAGGGCATAAGATAATTATACAAAATACAATTTTTAAGGTTTATGATGGTAGTACGCAAATAGTTTTAACAGCTATTGTCAATTCTTTGGTACTTTTACCATTTATTTTAGTGTTTTCTCCCTCAGGATTTTTAGCAGATAGATTTCCTAAAAATAAGATTATGGAATACTCTGCAATTTTTGCTATTGTGATTACTCTCGGTATTACCTACGCTTACTATCATGGATATTTTATTTTTGCTTTTGTGATGACCTTTTTACTCTCTATGCAGAGTGCTATTTATGGACCTGCAAAGTATGGCTATATTAAAGAGCTTTTTGGTGAGAAGTTTTTAACAGGTGGCAATAGTATAGTGCAGGCTACGACGACAGTAGCCATACTCGGTGGAATTATTTTTTATACTGTTTTATTTGAAAATATGTACGACACTTCACTTGTTACAAAGTCTGAAATACTGGAGCGAATTGCTCCTCTTGGTTGGCTTTTGGTTATTAGCTCGGTTATTGAGTGGTACGGTGCTTCTACGCTACCAAACAAAATAGTTGTTGCTAGTAAAAGAACTTTTAATCTAAAAAAATACTTTAGAGGAGAGTACCTTTTTCGTAATCTAAAAACAGCAACACGAAAGAGAGAGATTTTCCACGCTATTTTAGCATTAAGTCTTTTTTGGTCAATTTCTCAAGTTGTTTTAGCGATTTTTGGTGAGTATGCAAAAGACCAACTAGGCGTGTTAAATACCATATATGTTCAAGGTGTGATGGCATTAGCAGGAGTAGGAATTGTATTTGGTTCCATAATGGTTGCAAAACTCTCAAAAGAGTATATTAATTTGGGTCTTGCAGGTATTGGTGCTGTTATGGTGACTATTTTGGTTTTTTGTATTCCATTTGTTCATTCTATGCTACTTATGTCTGTGATGTTTGCTTTTTTTGGAATTTTTGCTTCTTTTATTTTAGTGCCTTTAAGTGCGCGAATACAGTTTTTAAGTGCAAATGTACATTTAGGGACAATTTTAGCGGCAAATAATTTTATTCAAAATATCTTTATGTTCTCATTTTTGGTTTTAACGACACTATTTGCTTATTTTGGAATGAATGCGATTATTCTCTTTTATTGTATGGGTTTTGTTGGTATTTATCTTATTTTTCTTCTTTTTCATAATTATATGACAGAAACATTTTTTACGACAATGAAGCTCTTTTCACTTGCTAGACACAGATACGAATATTTTGGAGTGCAAAATATTCCAGATGAAAAAGCTGTACTCCTTTTGGGAAATCATGTAAGTTGGATTGACTGGATAATTTTGCAGTTGGCACTGAAGAGACGCATTAGTTTTATGATGGATAAAGAGATTTACCATTGGAAATTTTTTCATGCTATTTTTAAAAAAGGAGGAACTATTCCTCTCTCGCCTAGAGCTTTTAAAGATGCAATGCATGAAGCACATAAACGCCTGCAAAACAGAAGTGTTGTAGCAATATTCCCAGAGGGTGGCATTAGTGTAGATGGCGATATAAAACCATTTCATCGTGGATATGAGCTTATCTCTAGCGATTATGATGGCGTGATTATTCCTTTTTATATAGGTAGTGGAATTTTTGGGAGTAAATTTGCAAAGTATAAACCAGAAAATGCGAAACGAAGCCTTTTTAAACGCAGAGAGGTGAAAGTCTATTTTGGTGAACCTTTGCCTAAAGAGACAAAATCTGCAGAGCTAGAGAAAATTATTAAACAGATGAGAGAAAAATATGAAACTCAATAAACCTAGATTATTTGGATTTTAGTGCTTATATGTGCTTTTCATCTTAACTAAAAGGATAAAATTTTGAAAAAAACAACTTTGATTATTGGTGCTGGTGGTGTTGGACGAGTGGTTGTGCATAAATGTGCTATGAATGCAGATGTCTTTGGAAATATTGTACTTGCAAGTAGAACAAAATCTAAATGTGATGCTATTGCTAGTGAGATTACAAATGTGAAAATTCAGACTTGTAGCATTGATGCAGATAATACGCAAGCGTTAATTACTCTTATAAAAGAGATAGATGCAGACATTGTCATAAATGTAGCACTTCCATATCAAGATTTGACTATTATGGACGCATGTATTGCATGTGGTGTTGATTATCTTGATACTGCAAACTATGAACATCCTGATGAGGCAAAATTTGAGTATAAATTACAGTGGGAAAGAGATAGTGCATTTAAAGAATCAGGCATTATGGGATTGCTTGGAAGTGGATTTGATCCTGGGGTGACAAATGTTTTTTGTGCGTATGCTCAGAAGCACTATTTTGATGTAATTGAGACTATTGATATTTTAGATTGTAATGCAGGTGACCACGGATATGCTTTTGCAACCAATTTTAACCCTGAAATAAATCTTCGTGAAGTAAGTGCAAATGGGCGTTACTGGGAGAATGGCAAGTGGATAGAGACCGAGCCTATGGAGATAAAAATGGTTTGGGATTATCCAGAAGTTGGTGAGAAAGATAGCTATCTACTCTACCATGAAGAGATGGAATCACTTGTAAAACATATAAAAGGACTCAAACGCATTCGCTTTTTTATGACTTTTGGGGAGAGTTATTTGACACATATGAAGTGTTTACAAAATGTAGGAATGCTTGGCATCAAACCAGTTGAGCATCAAGGGCAAAAAATAGTTCCTATGGAGTTCTTAAAAACACTTCTTCCAGACCCTGCTTCACTTGGTCCTCGTACAAAAGGAAAAACAAATATCGGAATTGTTGCTGAGGGTCTAAAAGATGGTAAAAAGAGAAAAATATACATTTATCAGGTAAGTGACCATGAAAAGTGTTATGCTGAGGTAAACTCTCAAGCAGTTTCCTACACAACAGGTGTGCCTGCTATGATAGGTGCAAAATTGATGTTAGAGAAAAAATGGCACAAAGAGGGTGTGCATAATATGGAAGAGTTTGATCCAGACCCATTTATGGAAGAACTTAACAAACAAGGACTCCCTTGGAAAATCAAAGAGCTTTAAAAACACCATACTACCTCTGCGAAGAGGAACTTTTAGAGAGAAATCTTAAAATTTTGGATGATGTACAGCAAAGGAGTGGTGCAAAGATTATTTTGGCACTCAAAGGTTTTGCTATGTGGAGTACTTTTGATTTAGTGTCAAAATATCTCAAAGGGTGTACAGCAAGTGGGCTTTATGAAGCCCGTTTGGCTCGTGAAGAGTTTTGCAAGTTTAATCCAAATGCAGAAGTCCATACCTATTCGCCTGCGTTTAAAGAGGATGAGATAGAGGAAATTGCCTCCATTTCTGACCATATAGTTTTTAACTCTCCTGCACAGTTACATAGATATGCTCAAAGAGTAAAAGAGATAAATCCAAAGATTGAAATATCACTGCGTGTAAACCCTGAAGTTTCTTCTTCTCCTGTAGATATATATAATCCATGTGGACTCTATTCTCGTTTAGGAACAACGCTTGAAAATTTTGATGCATCTGTTTTAGAATATCTTGATGGAATTAATTTTCATGCACTTTGTGAGCAAGGAGTAGATGAGCTTGAAGAGGTTCTTACTGCGTTTGAAAAGAGTTTTGCACCATATTTTAAAAACCTCAAGTATATTAACTTTGGAGGAGGACATCATATCACGAAAAAAGGCTATGATGTTGAGAAGATTATAAAGCTCATCATTTCATTTAGAAAAAAATATGGAGTAGAAATTTATCTTGAACCGGGGGAAGCTATTGGATGGGAGATAGGCTTTCTTGTTGCAACGGTGCTTGATGTATTTGAAAACGGTATGAATATAGCTATATTAGACACTTCAGCAGAAGCCCATATGCCAGATACTTTGGCGATGCCTTACCGTGCAGAGGTACGAGGAGCAGGCAAAGCAGGAGAGAAAAAATATACTTATCGCTTGGGTGGCAACACTTGTTTAGCTGGAGACATCATGGGCGACTACTCCTTTGATTCACCTTTAAAAGTAGAGGAGAGAGTAATATTTGAAGACCAAATTCACTACACTTTTGTCAAAAATACCACCTTTAATGGAATAAAACTTCCATCTTTGGCTATTAAATGCAGTGATGGGAGCGTGGAGCTTGTTAAAGAGTTTGGGTATGAAGATTATCGAAATAGGTTGTCTTGATGAATTTTGCTATAATGGAAGAAATAAAATGATAAATGTAAATTGTTATCCATTCTTTTATAAATAAGTGTTATAATTCCTCCAAATAAAATAGTAAAGGATAGAAAATGGTAACAGTTTTTACAAAATTTCCAGTAAAACCAGAGTTTAAAGAAGAATATACTGTACATTTAAAAGAAGCAGTAAAAAAACACAATATTGAAGAGCAAGCAGGTTGCACAGCAATGAATTTGCTAGCACCACAATCAAACCCAATGACAGGTGAAAACAATACTTTCATCATTGAAACTGTATGGGAAGATATGAAAAGTTTTATGGCATATACACAAAGTGATGCGTTTAAAAAATCTCATGAAAATATGCCTCCTATGGATTGGTTTGCAGGCAGACCTTCTGTTGAAGTTTACGAAAGTATAGACTAAACAATAGTTAGGGATACATCTTCGTACCCCTAAAATCAAATATGATACATAAATTTAAAAAATTCAGCAAAAAAATTGGTCGTGGACTTAAGCAAGAGTACCAAGAGACTAAAGACATCCCTAAACATATTAAAAATAGAGAGTATAAAAAAGCAGGTGAGCAAATAGGTGACATCGGAAAGATGACTTTTCTTTCAGCACTTTGGATTTTACCTGGTGGTGGCATTGTTAGCACTACACTTTTAAAATTTTTTAAAAAACTCCGTCCAAGCTCTTTTGTGGAAGAGAAAGAGGAAGATTAATTCATACTCTCTTTTAAGCTCTCAAATGTTTTGATACCATTTATATAAATTGAGTCAGATAATGATGGTTGCATTATTATCACTATAGCTATTAGCTTTTAAAAAAGATTCTTAAAACTCCAACTGCAAATAATACAAGTGCAAAAGTTTTGAGTTCATTGTTATAAAGTAGGATAAAAAAAGAGGCAACTATAAGGATAAAACCTCCAAAAAGTGGTTTGATGTAGTTTTTTATCTCTTTTGCTACCCAGTGAAGCTGGTCATCAGAAAGTTTCACCTCTACATCATCTTCTGCAATTTTTTGTACAGATGTTTGGATGTTTTGCAGTACAAAAGGGGCATCTTTGACACTTTGGAGAATGAGTTCACGAAAGCCATCTTTTGCACCGAGTGCTTTTGGAATGTTCTCTTGCAGGGTAGGAAGAATATCTTTTATACCGTTAAAATTCTCTATGTAAGTTGTCCCAAGTCCCTCAATGATGGCACTTACACGCAAAATGTAGATGGCATCAGAGGGAAGTTTAAAAGGAAAATCTTTTGTTGTGGCAAGGACATCAAAGGCGAGTTGTTGCATCGATTCACTTGTGAGATTTTCATTTGAGAAGATTGCAAACATTTTGGCACTAAACTCTGCGAGTTCAGCAGTTGGTGCTTCGTATGCTATTGTGCCAAGGCGTTTATTTGCACTGATGTAGAGTTCATAATTCTCCTCATTTGCTGCTTTTATGAGTTCAATAATGGCAACTCTTGTTTTGTTTGGCACTCGTTTGACCATACCAAAATCAAGTAAAATAAGCTCACCATCGCTAGAGACTAAAAGATTTCCAGGATGTGGGTCTGCATGAAAATATCCTTGTAGGAGCATCTGGTCTGTGTAAAAATTGATAAGTTTTTTAATGAGTGGGCGAAAATCTATGTTATGTTTTAAAAGATTCTCTTTATCATCAAAACGAAAACCTTCCTCAAAACTCATAACAATGGCAGAATCACAGCAGTACATCTCATAAGGTTTAGGAAATTTTATGCCACTCTCTTTGTAAACTTCTGAGAAACTTTTGAGGTTGTGTAGTTCATTTTGAAAAGAGACCTCTTGAAGTATCATCTTTGAAAATTCACTAATGACTGCATCTATGGAATTTTTTGTATAGGTGCTAAAGAGTGGTTTGAAAAGATTGTTAAAAAAGTTAAGAATGTTTATATCTGCACTTACTTGCTCTTTTATATTGTAACGGCGAAGTTTAACTGCTACTTTTGTACCATTGTGTAAGTGTGCGATGTGAACTTGCCCAATGGATGCCGAAGCAATAGGCACTTTTTCAAAACTTTTAAAATAACTGCATTTAGTAAAGGCACTTTCATAGACTTTTTCAAATTCACTTTTATTCATTGCTGGGAGTTGGTCATGTAACTCTTTAAGTTCACAGAGATATTCTTGAGTAAAAAAATCACTTCTTGTTGCTAAGACCTGAGCTAATTTAATAAAACTCGCACCAAGAAGAATAATTGTGGCATTTAACTTCTTTGGTTGGAGTGGTTTTATCCCTAAAAATCTCTCTTTTTTCTTTATAAGGAGGTAGAGAGTGAGAAGAAATAGAAAAACAGCCCAAACTCTCTTTGGATTGTAGTAGCTTACTTTTTGGATAATGCATCCTTTAGATTTTCTATGTCTTCTTTTGTAGCAAGTCCAAGTTCATCTATGACCTCTTTGATGCTTTTTTTAAATATCTCTTTTATTCGTTTTTCTTCATCTTGACCCTTTGTAGAGAGTGAATCTAGTAGTGAAGTAGCATCATCTTTTTTGAGTTTACCCTCATCTTCAAGTTTTTGAATCTCATTTTCGACTTTCTCTTTGAGCAAAACACCCATTCCTAGACCAGTATATAACATATCTTTTAACATCATAAATCCTTTAAATATTTTTCATATTATATTCTAATAATAGTAAATTGTTTATTGATGAATATATGAGCAGAATTATGGCAATTGAGATGTGATTTTATGCTATTATTTAATCAATAGAAAAATAAGTGAGTTTACAATGATAGGTAAGATAAAAGATTTTTTAGGTTTGGATATAAAAGAAGAGAAGTATAAACTCTCTCATGATGATACATTTGGAATGATAGCAGATGAGAAAAAACCAGATAAATGGGTTTTTTCTACTTGTGGTTACTGTGGTGTAGGGTGTGGTCTTTACATCGGTGTAAAAGATGGAAAAGCAGTTTATACAAAAGGTAATCCGAAACACTTTGTAAATAAAGGAACGCTTTGTCCAAAAGGGCTTTCAGAGCATCAGATGATAAATTCTCCACATAGAATTCAAACGCCACTTATTCGTAAAAATGGCGAATTGCAGGAGGCGAGTTGGGATGAAGCATTTACAAAAGTAAGCCAAGAGTTTAAACGCATCCAAAGAGAATATGGCAATAAAGCTGTTTCGGTCATTGGAACAGGGCAGTTTTTGACAGAAGAGTTCTATACACTTGGAAAATTTGTGCAACTTGGTTTACAAACAAATAACTACGATGGAAATACTACTCTTTGTATGGCTTCAGCAGTTATGGGCTATAAACAATCTCTTGGAAGTGACGGTGCTACAAGCTCCTATGAAGATTTTGAAAAGGCAGATACTATTTTTTTGGTAGGTGCAAATATTGCAGATAACCATCCTATTTTGACACTACACATTAATAAAAATCCTAAGAAAAAAGTGATAGTTATTGACCCTCGTGCAAGTAAAACTTCGCAGATGGCTGATTTGT
>JALSWC010000192.1 GCA_027060825.1 Sulfurimonas sp. | reverse complement strand
CGCAAATATAAAAAAATAGAGGAGATAGTATAGATGATAGAAAAAACAATACTAATAGTAGATGACACGGTAACAAACTTAGATATACTCAGCGATTTACTTTGTGAATATGATGTAATAGAAGCAACAAATGGGAAAGATGCACTAGAAATAGTTGAGGAGGATAGCATTAATTTGATTTTGCTTGACATTATGATGCCTGAAATGGATGGTTATGAAGTATGTGAAAAACTCCAATCAAACCCAAAAACAAAAAATATTCCCATTATTTTTATTACTGCAAAAACAGATGAGGCAAGCATCGTAAAAGCGTATGACATCGGTGGTGCTGATTATGTTACAAAGCCATTTTTACCAAAAGAACTCCTCTCAAGAGTAAAAAAAGAGTTACAAATTCAAGATATGATGGATGAACTCAAACTTTTGGCTTCAACTGACCCTATGACAAAACTTTACAACAGAAGATATTTTTCTAAAATAGCATTACATACTTTAGACTTAGCAAAACGAGAAAAAAAACCGTTATCTCTTATAATGCTTGATATTGATAAATTTAAAAATGTAAATGACACCTATGGTCATAGCGTTGGTGATGAAGTCATTATTCATTTAGCAAATGAAATGAAAAGCAATCAAAGAAAAAGTGATATAAGTGCTAGATTTGGTGGAGAAGAGTTTCTTATACTATTGCCAAATACTGATATTGATGGTGCAAAAGTTGTAGCTCAAAATTTAAGAAAAGCAGTAGAGAGTGCTAAAATAATATATGATGGTAAGAACACGCTTCATTATACAATTAGCTTAGGTGTCTCCCAAATGGATTTAGATACAAATCAAACCATAGAGGATGGCATCAAGCTAGCTGATGATGCACTTTATGAAGCCAAAGAGAGTGGAAGAAATAGAGTGTGTACTCAATAAAAAATTATTCCATAAGCTTTATTGCACTTTTTACTGCGTTTAAATAACTCAAATTGTTAGCTTGATTTTTGTATGCAATATCAAACGCAGTACCATGATCGACTGAGGTTCTTATGATGGGAAGATTGAGAGAGATATTGACGCTCTCATCAAAGTAGAGTGCCTTAAGTGGTGCTAAACCTTGGTCATGATACATGGCTACAAAGTAGTTGTAGTTTTTACGGAAGTAGGGGGCAAAAGCAACATCTGGAACAATGGGACCAACAAACTGTTCAAAGCCTACTGCTTCATTGGCACTATTTATTGCCTTAGTTATGATTTGCTCTTCATTTCCTAAAACACCATTGTCACCAGCATGAGGATTAAGTCCAAGCACGGCAATTTTCTCTTTTTTTATAGAGTTATGCAAGTCAAGAAAAAATTGCTTTAGTCTTTTGTACTCAACTTCAGATGCGACCTCTTTAAGAGGAATATGTTCTGTAAAAAGTGCTACAAACATATTTGGAGTACCAAGCATCATAATGGCATCTTTTTTGAAATACTTACGCATTAAATCAGTATGTCCTTTATACTCAAGTCCTGCCATCATCCAAGCCTCTTTATGAATAGGAAGTGTGACTACGGCTTCAGCTTGCTTGGTTTGACAGAGTTCTATGGCTTTCATAAAAGAGTCATAGGCATATTTGCCACTCTCTGCATTTACTCTAGCTACTTTTATATCAAAATACCCATCAACAGGAGTAATAGTAAAATCATCAGGTAGCGTTGTTTTTAAGAGTTTTGTGGCTTGTGTCAGCATCTCTTTGTTGATGCAATAAATTGGCTTACAAAGTTTTGAGACTTCTTTATGGGAGTTGAGTGCAAGTTCTATGCCTACACCACTTAAATCGCCAATGCTTATGGCTATAGTCGGTTTGTTCATCGTCTTGTTGCTCTTTTCATCTCTTGAATTGCTTCTGCTAATCCTGTAAAAACACTTCTAGCTATGATAGTTTGACCAATATTTAACTCTGAAATTTCTTGAATTTTAACCATTTCATAAACATTTTGGTAGTTTAGACCATGTCCTGCTGCTACTTCAAGTCCAAGTTTTCGTGCATGAATTGCAGAGATTTTTATCTGCTCTATAGACTCTTCTAATTTTCTACTCAATGCACTTCTTGACAACTCTAACTCTTTTACTGAATGATTAGAGTAGGGTAGAGAGGAGTTGAGCATGGCATAGATGTTTGAAAATGCACCTGTGTGTAACTCTACCATCTCTGCACCCAACTCCTTTGATTGCTCCATAGCTTCTATGGTTGGATCAACAAACAGTGAGACAGGAATGAGTGCATCGTGAAGTTGTTCTATAGCGTACGATATTTCATTTTCATGGGTAAAAACATCAAGTCCACCCTCTGTTGTAACCTCTTCTCTTTTTTCAGGAACAAGGGTTGCACGATGGGGTCTTAGCTCACTTACTATATCTAAAATCTCTCTATTAATGGAACACTCCAAATTTACAGGAACTTTTGAGTGCATCAAAATATTTTTCACATCAATATCTTGAATATGTCGTCTATCTTCTCTGAGATGAATGGTAATTTGCTCGGCACCATTTTCACATGCTACATAAAGAGCCTGCAAAATATCTGGGTCATTTACCCTACGAGCTTCTCGTAGAACTGCTACATGGTCTATATTTACACCTAATATCATTGTGGTTTTTCCTCTTTTTCTTTTACTTTATTGTAAAATTCTAAATATTTTTCTTCTAAATTTTCATGGCTAATCATTTTACCAATATTTACTTCTACTGTATAGGTTTTTTTATAAGGTGCATCTTTAAAAACTTTTTCAAGTTTATCATTAATGTAGATAGGCACTATGTCAAGATTGTTTGCTTTGGCGATTTTTTGCGCACCACCTTGAAATTTTTGCAGACCTTCGCCTTTAAATCTTTCACCTTCTGGAAAGATGTAGAGATTCATAGTATCTACTTTTGCAAAAGTTTTTTTGATTTTCTTAAAAAATGTTAAAAGCCCTCGTTTATTTTCTAAATCAACACTAATACAACCACTATATTGAAAAAATTTTCCATAAATTGGGTCATCAAAGAGTTCTTGCTTTGCAATCCAAGTTCCATTTTTATGGAATCTTGAAAAAACATTCTCCATGACAAGAATATCAAGTAAAGATCTATGATTCATAGCATAAAGGATTTTATCTTTTTTAGGAAGTTCACCTATGATTTTCACTTCAATATTTAAAAACTTTAAAACATCATTACAGTAACTTTGTCGCTCTTTTGAAAGCTCCTGATAAGCATACTTTTGTGTAATAAATGGATGAAAATAAGTTTTTTGAAATATTTTGATATATTTATATCCAAGTTCTATCATAAAAATATATTTACCTAAATCTTTGAACATGTAATTTTCCTTATGCGTTATTCTTTTTAAGAGTCATTTCTGTTTCCATCAATTTTATTTCATCATTAGCATGAATACGAATAGTGTCATCAGCTTTGAGATTTTTTTGAGAGATTTTTTTAGGGTAATCAAAATGATTTAAAATATGTTTAATGCTATTGATACGAGCTTTTTTCTTGTTGTCTGAGCGAATAACTGTCCATGGTGCATACTCTGTATGTGAAGCAAGAAGCATAGAGTATTTTGCTATGGTATATTTGTCCCATAAGCCTTGAGATTGCTCATCAACAGGGGAGAGTTTATATTGCTTTAATGGGTCAGTACGGCGTTTTTCAAATCGTTTTTTTTGCTCATGTTTTGAGACAGAGAAGTAAAACTTGAAGATTTTTATATTAGAATTTATAAGCATTTTTTCAAATTCAGGTACTTCGTGTAAAAATTCTTTATGCTCTTCTTGTGTACAAAAGCCCATAACAGGTTCAACTCCTGCACGATTGTAGTAGCTTCTATCAAAAAGAACTATCTCTCCAGCGGCAGGAAGATGTTGGACATATCGTTGAAAATACCACTGTGTTCTCTCTTTATCACTGGGCTTATCAAGGGCAACAACTCTTGCACCACGAGGATTAAGATGTTCTGTAATGCGTTTAATCGTTCCACCTTTTCCAGCAGCATCGCGTCCTTCAAATATCATTAATACTTTTTGTCCAGTCTCTTTGATGTAATTTTGCATTTTAAGTAGTTCAATTTGAAGCGTTTTTAGTTCATCTTCATATTGTAGAACTT
>JALSWC010000191.1 GCA_027060825.1 Sulfurimonas sp. | reverse complement strand
TTTATGCCCATCTCTTGCAACTCTTTTGCCACGCTCAAAGCTAACTCATTAATAGCTCTTGCACCATGACTACCACCCAAAAATATTATGCTTTTGAGTTCATCTCGTACTCTTGCATTTTGATAAAAAATCTCTTTTACAGGATAGCCTTTTATGGGAGAATTTGCATCATAGGCAGATACAAAACTCTTAGCATACCTTTTCAAAATCCCATTTAATCTTCCCTGCACTGCATTTTGTTCATGAATAAAAAGTGGCATTCCATTAAAAATAGAAGCAAATGCAGCTGGTGCAGCAGAGAAACCTCCTACACTATATACAGCATCTATCTTTTTCTCTTTTAGTATGTTTCTTGCTTGTAAAAAGGCTCGAAATATTTTAAAAAGAGCTTTGATTTTTCCTAAACCTTTTTGATTTACAACACCAGTTGTTTCTAAAAAATAGACATGAGAAAAGAGACTATTTTTGGCAAAATACTTTCTATCTTGTCCCGTTGTTGAACCTATAAAAATGACCTCATGCCCATCTGCAACAGCCGCTTCTGCCAAAGCTTCGGCTATCATCAGATGTCCACCTGTTCCTCCACCTGTTATGCAAATTTTCATAACTTTTTATCCTTATCCATTTTTGCTTTTTTTGATGCCATTAAAACCATACCAACACCAAACGCAGCACCTAACATTGCCGAACCACCATAGCTTAAAAAAGGTACGGAAATACCTTTAATTGGAGTTATTCCACTAATTCCATACGCATTGACTAAAAATTCAAACGATAAGACAAGACCAATACCCATACTAAAAAGATAAATACTCATATCTTCTGAACGGTTTGCAATCTTAAAAATTCTCTGTATCATCCAAAGAAATATAAATACAACAAAGGTAAGTCCAATAAAACCAAACTCTTCAGAGAGTCCTGACAAAACAAAATCGGTATGTACTTCACTTAAAAAACCAAGTTTAAATGTCCCATCACCCAATCCAGTTCCAAAGAGACCACCGTTATGAATTGCATTGAGTGAGTTCCCTATTTGGTAAGGTTCTACCTCAACAGGGATACGCAGTTTATCTGCAATACTCTCTGGTAAAAGTCCCAAAATAGAGTTTTGCGCAAGTGCCCACCACGATTTTATGCGTAAAATACGATGCTGAGCTGTCACTATAAAAATAGTAATACTTATAAGAATTCCACCCAAAATAGTAAAGAAAAAACGAAAACTACTCCCTGCAAACATAAGCATAAAAAGAAGTGTAGCACCCAAAACAATAACCTGACCAATATCTTTTTCTAAAAAAGCAATAATAACCATCACTATAATAAATATTACAGCATAAGGAAGAAATCTTTTAAACTCATTTAGAAGTCCCATATCATCATGATGCCCAAGTTTTCTGGAAAAACTCCATGCTAGAAAATAGACAAAACCAACCTTAAAAAACTCAACTGGTGCTAAAGAAAATCCTGCAATTTTTATCCATCTTTTTGCACCACCAACAGCAAAAACAACACTCCCTGGTAAAAAAGGCATAACAATCATTAGAATAAGTGAAATAACAAAAAGTGTCAAACCAATAGGTTTAAGCCATTCATCTGGATTTAATTGAGAGAGTCCAAAAATAATACTAATACCCAGTAAACCAAAAATAGCTTGGCGAAGGACAAAGTGAAATTGACTTACATCAAAGAGTAGCGTGGTATAGGGAGTAAGTGTATAAGAGAGAACAATCCCTATACCTATTAGAATACTCACTAAAGTAAAAAGTTTTTTATCTGCACTATGCATTAGTAGCTACCTTATCTTATCTTATTTATTTTAAGTACAAATTCGACTTCAGGCTGGGAAAGGTGAAGTTCTTTTGAAATTATTTCAATAGCGACACCCTGTTTATACAAAGAGATAATTTTATCATCATCATTTGCATGTAAAGAAGAAGGAATAGAAATCTGTTTCACCCCACTCTCAAGATGTGATATTCGAGTATCTATCTCAAGTTCAATAGCTTTAATGTTGTTTTGCATCTGTTTGAGTGCAAGTGCTAAAGGCTGTTGCATATCGTAAACACTTCGCTCAATCTCTTGGTATATCTCATCATCATTCATACGCTGAGATTTTTTTTGAATACTCTCTTGTGCCTGCTCTATCTTTTTTTTAAGATAATATATTTCACGATTAGCTTCTTCAACAACAGAAGCGATAGAGCGAATATTTTTCACATATTTTGCATCTTTAGTAAAAACATAGAATAGCAAATAGAGAATAACAAGTGCCATAATAATAACAACATATTCAAGGCTAAAAGAAAGGTTTAAATTTTCTAAATTCACAATTTTTTTTCTCGCATTTCTCGTATAAGTACCCTTTCACGAGCTGTCATATATGCCGCCCACTCTTTTTCATCTCGCTCATGCATCTTTACAATCTCTACAAGAGAAGATGACACTGCTTTAAAAAAAACACCAATATCACGCCTAGGATGCACTGGCATATCTAAACGCCCATAGTAAAGCAGACCCTTTTCTAAAAGAGCATCTTTTAATTCAAAATGTTCAAACCCTATCGACCCTATTTCAGCCTCACAGGTTAAAGAGACTCTTTGAGGCTCTTCATTTTTTAAAAACATCTCTAGTGCATCTATTTTTCTATGCAATTCCACCATTAAATTAAGTAAAATAGGGTCACTCTCTGCTGTCTCACCCCTTGCTTTTGCAAGTTTTAACCATTGGCTAATAGGGTCATCATCACTCTCACTCAACTGTTGGTACTCTCGCTCATAGAGTGTTTTATCTAAATCAGCTTGAGAAAATTGTATGCTTATGGGTGCTGGAACTAAGCGAGGTCTGCTCATGAAAGCATCCTATCTATAACAATCAAAATAAAAAAAGCAATGCCCAAGTAACCATTGACTGTAAAAAATGCTCTATCAATTTGTGTAAAATCACGACGCACCAAAGTCTGCTCATAGTAAAGCACAAATCCACTTCCGATGGCTGCTACAAAGGCAAAAAATCCAAGACCTGCTGACCAAACAAACAAAATCCAAAAAAGCACCGCAAGAGAGTGAAAAAGAGCAGAGATAAAAAGTGTCGCCTCTGCTCCATATTTTGAGGGGATAGAGTGCAGATTTTTCTCTTTATCAAAATCAATATCTTGTAAAGAGTAGAGCAAATCAAACCCAGCAACCCAAAAAATTACACCAAGCGAGAGTAAAACTGACCATAATGGGATGGTAGCACTCACAGCAACCACACCTGCAATAGGGGCAAGTCCTAAAGAGATACCCAAAATAACATGTGCCAAAGAGGAAAATCTTTTAAAATAAGAGTAAGAGCCTAAAACTGCCAAAATAGGAATACTTAAAGCAAAAGCAAGCATATTTATCAGATATGCAACGACAACAAATAAAATAGCATTAATAGCAATAAAAACTAAAATACTCATAGAATCCAAACGCCCATCAACATTAGGACGAGAAGCAGTTCGAGGGTTTTGTGCATCAATGTCTCTATCGGCATATCGGTTCACACCCATAGCAAAGTTTCTTGCACTCAACGCTGCTAAAACACCCATAAGAAGCAATCTATAACCAAACCAACCATCGGCTGCAACAACCATAGCAATAAAAATAAAGGGTAGTGAAAATATGGAGTGTTCAAACATCACAAGTTCATTAAAGTCTTTTGCTTTTTTGATGAATTTTTGCAATTAGCAACCTTTTTATATTAATAAGGGCTATTTTAGCAAAAAGTGATTTAAAATCAGATTTACATCAAGCAATTAAGTAATAAAAAACAAAAATTTCAGTAAAATAATCAAATGAAACTACTCATTTTAATAACAATAACATTATTTTTTTCTGCATGTAATATTGGAGAAACGCAACAAGAGTTAGAAGCAAAACTAGCACAATCAAAAGCGATAGAACTCAAAAAAATAGATGCTAATAAAGAGCTTGAACAACAAAAGATTATGGTACAAGGGAAAAAGGATAAAACACTTTTAGAGATGAAAATGATGCAGATGCAACATGATAACAATACAGAAATAGAGCGATACATTCTAATTATGGCATTTTTTCTCCTTCTCATCATAAGCTTTTTTATTTACTATTTTTTTAAAAAACG
>JALSWC010000190.1 GCA_027060825.1 Sulfurimonas sp. | reverse complement strand
TTTTTTCTACGATTTTTTCTCCAAAAAGCAAAATGGTTTCTTGAGTATTCAAACCCATCCGGATTTGCACAAGGAACCATATAAAGTGTTGTTTTATCTAAAATTTTATTTAGTATAGGGTCATAATCTATGTGTTCAAGTATATATTTAGCAAAACGCAAAGAGAGTTCTATCCCAATCCACTCTCTTGCATGAATAGTTCCTGTGTAAAAAAGTGCAGGCTTTTCTAAATTAGTTTTTACATTTTTTGTAATACTAACTGCTATTATCTCTCTATCTTCCCATGTTGTACCAATTTTTTCAACTTGGAAAAGTTCAGGATTTGTTTTTTGTGCAGAGTTAAAAAACTCCACACACTCATCATAGGATGTATATTGTTGTCTCAAAGTAAGGCCTTCAAAGTAATTTATTAATGCAATTATACTTTAAAATGTTACTTTTTTGTTTTTCTATCTATTAAATCAACAATTAACTCTATTTTTTTATCATTAAAATCAAGACCAAATTTTTCTTGTTCTGGAGTTGCAAAAGCAGGAATGCCATTTACTTCAAGAACTACATACTCCTCTTTTTTTCTATCATAAATAATATCAACACCACCAATATCAACACCTGTAGCATCACAAGCTTTTATGGCAACATCAACGATTTCATCGTTCGCTTCTCGCATAAAAACACTTCCACCACTGGTAACATTTGTACGCCAATCATTCCCACTTGCCTTACGACCATAACAACTTACAAATTGTCCATCAACAATATCTACACGAAAATCTGTATTGTCATAATCTATAAATTTTTCTATATAAAAATATCGTAAATCCATCTGATTTAAAAATGGCATAAGCATATCTAAATTTGCTTCACTCTCAATTTTTGTTAAACCGACTCCACCCCAACCATCAGTTGGTTTATAGACCATTTTATCCCATTTCTTTATAATTTTTTTCAGTTCATGCCCATCATCTCTATGACAAAGATTATAGTCAGGTGTCGCTATTTTATGATTACGCAAAACAAAAGAAGTATGGAATTTATCTTCCGTTAAAGCAAAAGAGTCATAAGAGTTTATCATAGGTATCGCTCTATTAAGAGCTTGATAGAGATACATTTGATATTGTGTCTGTTCTCCAGCATTATAAGAGAAAAAAAGGTCTAGTTTATTTAATTTTTCGCCATGATGCTGTGTTCCTCTATAAATAATATTACCATTTTTAGCGATTGCATGACGCAAGCTAATATCATCTAATGTCTCAATCCCTCGTTCTTTTAAAAGTTTAATAATTTTTTTGGCAATTTTATCTCCACCACCATTTTTATATAACCACATACCTATTTTTCTATCTGCCATTGCTTTCCCCTTTTTTAAAATCACCATTTTCTATAAAATATTGAAATAATTTTTTACTTAAATCTATTCGACTTAAAAAACTCTGTTTATTTGCCCTTTCATGTACCGTATGATCACCATCACCATATGGTCCAAAACCGTCCAAAGTCACTACACCACAGGAACTTACAATATTTGCATCACTTACTCCCCCTCTAGCTTCATGAAGAATTTCTTGAGAGCTTATACGCTGAATATCTTCTAATAAATCTAATGATTCGTTACTTTGTTGCATCACATCTCTTTGAATACCACCACTTAACTTCGATTTTGTACCAGAAACATAAGAAGTATTTACAATATTATTCACTGCGTTTAGAACTCTTTGGCGTTCATCAATAGTCGTGTATCGCAGTTCAAAAACTATATGTGCATGAGGAGAAATTGTATTTGCACCTATTCCACCCTCTATTTTTCCAACATTTAAAGTAGTTCCTTTTTTTAAGTCTGTTAGTTTTACCAACTCTTGAAGTTTATACGAAAGTTCAAGATTTGCATCATACCCATCTGTATAATGGTTTCCTGCATGGGCTGCTTTCCCCTCTATATCTATAAAAAAAGTCCCCACACCCTTACGAGCCGTTACAACTTCCATATTTTTTCCAGCTGCCTCATACACAAAACAGTAATCATAATTTTTTGCTAATTCGGCTGTTAAATATTTAGAATCATCACTTCCACTCTCTTCATCACTAACAAAAAGGATATCAATATTTTGAATATCTAAGCCCTCTTTTTTTAAAGCTCTTAATGCCTCAACTAGGACGATATTACCACCTTTCATATCACAAACGCCAGCTCCATACACCCACTTGTCATCAACTCTATACTCCTCGAATTTTCCTTGAGGAAAAACTGTATCTAAATGACCTAAAAGAAGTAATTTTTTTGAGGATTTATCATGAAAAGAGAGATAGTGTCTATGGTTTCCAATAGCATCACGCTTATATATTTTTGGAGTATAGCCTAAACCTTCTAGCCATCTATCAAACAGAAGACCAACCTTATCAACACCACGCTTATTTTTTGTATAAGAATTAATCTGTACAACAGATTCTAAATCTTTTAAATATTGCATAATACTCCACTATCTTAAAAACTAATTTTGAGTTATTATACTATGTATGTTTGAAATTTGCTAAAAATTTTGATGAAAATTTTCACACTATGAAGAGAGTGTGTAAAGAGAGAATATTTTGAAAGTTTATGAAGCCCAAGAGCTCAGAAGAATTATTTTCTTCTAAGTTCTTTAATACGAGCTTTTTTACCTGCAAGGTCACGAAGATAAAAGAGTTTAGCACGACGAACACGACCGCGACGAATAACTTTTATCTCTGCAATTGAGTCAGAATAAAGTGGGAAAATTCTTTCAATACCAACACCGTTAGCACCAATTTTTCGTACTGTAATAGTTTTACCAGTACCTTGACCTCGTTTTGCAATACAAACACCCTCGTAATTTTGAACACGAGTTTTGTCACCTTCTTGAATTGTTACTGCTAAGTTTACAGTATCACCAGCACGAAAATCTGGAATATTTTTCTCTGCTGTTTGTGCTTTTTCAAAGTTTTCAATATACTTATTTCTCAAGACTAAGTCCTTAATTTTATTTTATCTTTTACAATAAATGTTGTTCAGCTTTATGCTTTTTTAGCTCATTAGGTCTGAAAAATTTTGTTTTACATTCAGACAAGGCTAATTTTAGTGAGCGAATTTTACTATGATTTCCCTTTAAGTATTCTGATGGAACACTTAAGCCTTCATACATTTTTGGTTTTGAAAATGATGGTGCTTCTAAAAGTGGCGTTTCAAAACTTTCAACCTCTAAAGATTGTGAATTTCCAAGTACCCCTTCTATATTTCTACTTGTTGCATCACATATTATCAAGGAAGCGAGTTCACCACCTGTTAATATATAATCACCAATAGAAAAAACTTCATCAGCATATTTTTCTATAACTCTCTCATCAATTCCCTCATATCTTCCACTCACAAAAGCTATATGGGACTTTGTTGCTAAACGCTTCGCATCATTTTGTACAAAGGATTTTGCAACAGGAGTTACAAAAACAATATGAACATTTTCATCTTTACATTTTAAATCATCCAAAGCATCAAAGAGTGGTTGAGGATTCATAACCATCCCTGCTCCACCACCAACTGCTGTATCATCTACTTTAAAATGTTTATTTTTCGAGTAATCTCTAGGATTAAGATAATCTATCTCAATAAGACCCTTATCAATCGCTCTTTTTAAAATTGAGTCTTTAAAATAACCCTCTATAAGGTTAGGAAAAAGAGTAACAAATGTGTATTTCATTATGATGCTTCTAAAATATCCATAGCACCACTCAAAGTGATAACTTTTTTATCTATGTCAACACTCACTTTAAAAGGTTCCATAAAAGGAACTAAAAAGCTTTTTGCAAAACCCTCTTTTAATAAAATTTCATCTGTTACTATACTCAAATAATTGGTAATACCAATTCTCTCAACTTCATACACTTTGCCTAATTTTTTTCCATCTTCGTAAACATCGCAATCTTCTAAATCAAAAAAGAAATATTCGCCTTCATTCAAATGACAATTTTTTCTTGTATCTTCATATGTCGTAAAAAGTTTCGCATTTGTAAACTTTTTTGCATCTTCAAGATTTGTAATATTATTCAATTTTACAATTCCACGATCAAGATTTACATCACTTAAAGTAACTTTATCTTTTTTATTTATAGAAAAAACTGCACCTT
>JALSWC010000189.1 GCA_027060825.1 Sulfurimonas sp. | reverse complement strand
CACTTTGATCTAAAAAGTTGTCAATAAGATAGACCATAGGGTCTGGTGTATTTTCATCAAACTCTATTGAGTTGGCATCTTTAAGACCAAGAACATTTCTAGCATACTCAACAAGGGTAAGTTGCATGCCAAGACAGATACCAAGATAAGGAACTTTATTTACACGCGCATACTCAATAGCTTGAATTTTCCCCTCAACACCACGGCTACCAAATCCACCTGCGACTAAAATACCATCACAATCGCTAAGCAGTGCCTCTGCACCCCTCTCCTCTACCTCTTCAGCATCAACCCAACAAATTTCAACTCTACTATCAAGGTGTGCACCTGCATGAATAAGAGCTTCAGTAAGAGATTTATAAGACTCTTTGAGTGCAAGATATTTCCCTACAAATCCAATGACTACCCTACCCTTTGGTTGTACGATTTTTTTAACAAGTGTATCCCACTCTTGCATATCTGGTTCAATTTCACCAAGGTTAAGTTTTTGTGCAATAGGTTTTAAGATATTTTGTCTTAAAAATGACATAGGCACATCGTAGATACTTGCTGCATCAAGTGCTTCTACAACACTTTCAGGGGAAACATCACAGCTCATTGCAAGTTTTTTCTTGAAAGTTTTAGGCAGTGCATTTTCACTTCTTGCAATAATCATTTGTGGCGTAATACCAATACGACGAAGTTCTTGTACAGAGTGTTGTGTTGGTTTTGATTTAAGTTCCCCTGCTGCTTTAATGAAAGGAATAAGTGTTACATGAATAAAAAATGTTCCAGAGACTTCATCATCATGTTTCATTTGACGGATAGCTTCCATAAATGGAAGACCCTCAATGTCACCAACTGTTCCACCAAGCTCTACAAGTAAAATATCATGATCTTTTCCCGCTTCTTTAATACGGTTTACAATCTCTCCAACAATATGTGGAACAACTTGAATAGTTTGTCCAAGGTAGCCACCAGCACGCTCTCTTTCAATTACACTTGAATAGACTTGACCAGTTGTAAAGTTAGAAGTTTTGAGAAAAGATTGGTCTAAAAATCTTTCATAATTTCCAATATCAAGGTCTGTCTCTGCACCATCTTTTGTAACGAAAACCTCTCCATGTTCAAGTGGACTCATAGTTCCAGGATCTACATTGATATATGGATCAATTTTTAACATTCCTACATTTTTTCCAGCGTGTTTTAGCAAGGTACCAACGCTTGCTGCTGTTATTCCTTTTCCTAAAGAACTTAAAACCCCACCAGTTACAAAAATGTATTTTGTCATATAAAAACCCTATTATTAAATATTTATGCGATTATATTCTATGCTCACTTAAAATATAGTATATAATGCTAAAAAAATATAATTTAAGAGAGAAAAATGGATAATATACTTTTCTATGTAGTTGTTGTACTAGGTGTATCAACACTTTTAAATATTGGATTAAAAAGAATACAAATATCGCCTATTATAGGGTATATTTTTACGGGAATAGTTATTAATTATCTTTTTCATCTACATAAATATACCCATTCCGAGGGACTTGAACATATTAGTGAATTTGGTATTGTATTTTTAATGTTTACTATAGGATTAGAAATATCTTTTAGTAAAATGCGAACCATGAAGATGCTTATTTTTGGTAATGGTATTTCACAGGTTGCCCTTACTGCATTTGCTGTTTTTGGTATTGCTTACTATTTGTTTCATGTTGATTTTCTTGCCTCTTTGATGATAGCACTTGCATTTTCTCTCTCATCTACGGCAGTAGTGTTGACCTATTTAAAACAATCAAAAGAGATTTATACCTCTTATGGACAGCGTGCGACTGGTATTTTGATTTTTCAAGATATTGCTGTTATTCCTATTATGATTTTAATTGGTTTTCTCTCAAATGCAGGACATGAAAGCATTGGTACAATTCTTTTGCATACATTTGAGAGTGCTTTTTTAGTCTTATTGCTTATGTTTACCATTGGGAGAAAAATCATAGAGTGGCTTTTGCATTTTTCAGCGACAAGTGAACTAGATGAACTCTTTATGGCTTCTGTTCTTTTTATTGTTACTGCTACATCACTGTTAGCATACTCCATGGGTTTTACATACTCTCTTGGTGCATTTATTGCAGGAATGATTATTGCAGAAACGAAGTATCACTATAAGGTAGAAGCCGATATTGCACCATTTAAAGATATTTTACTTGGAACTTTTTTTGTTGTGGTAGGGATGAAAGTTGATGTTGGCGTATTTGTTGATAATTTTGCATTGATTTTTGCTCTGTTTGCTATGGTGTTTTTGCTAAAAACATTTATTACTTTTGTCGTTGTAGCACTTACATATAAACCTCTAACAGGTCTAAAAACAGGGCTTGCAATTGCACAAGTTGGTGAGTTCTCATTTGTTATTTTTGCATTAGCGAGTGCAGGACATCTCCTTGATGAAAAGTTAGCTTCTTTATTGGTGCTTGTGGTTATTTTTTCTATGATGGTTACGCCCTTTTTTATACCTCATGTGAAAAAAGTAGCAGAGTATATTATTCGTTCTAAATCATCTATTCCTGAAGTGACAGAGCTTGTAGAGAGAAAAAATCACATTATAATTTGTGGATATGGAGCTGTGGGAAAGCTTGTTGCAAAACATTTGGATGCGTATAGTATGGATTATATTGTTATTGACAATTCTCCAAAACATGTCAAAGAAGCTCTTAATAGAGGAAGTGAAACCTATCTTGGAGATATGTCTAAGCGTGCTATTATTGAAGCGCTTCATGTAAAAGATGCTGCTAGTGTTATAGTAACGCTTGATAACCCAGATAAAAAACAGCTTATTTGTGAAGCAGTTTTAGAACAGACAAAAGAGGTAAATATTATTGTAAAAGTGGCTTCAAAAGAGGAGAGAATAAGAGTGAAAAAATTAAAAAGACCTCTTGTTGTTGATGGAAAAGTTGAAGTAGCTAGAGTATTAGTTGAGCGAGCCATGAGTTGCCAGCTCAACTTCTAAAAATTTTAGTTTCCTCTTGAACCTGGTTTGATGGCTTCACTACCATCTTTACAAAGAGGGCACTCCTCTGGTGCATACATTTCAAATGTAAAATCAGCAAGGGCAAAAAATGGAATATCTTGAGGAAGTTTACAGTTTGGTTTTGTTGTTATGTCACTATGCTCACGGTGACAAAAACCACGATTTGCAAGAGCAGCAACGCCTACTATTTCACCACCAAACTCTTTTACAACAGCTGCTGCTTCCATAGCACTTCCACCAGTTGTAATGATGTCTTCACACATTAAAACTTTTTCGCCTTTTTTTACTTCAAAACCACGACGAATATTCATCTCACCATTAACTCGTTCAGCAAAAATAAAACGAACATCAAGTGCAGTTGCAAGTGCAAATCCTGCTATAAGCCCACCAAGTGCAGGAGAACATACAGTGTCAACTTGAATGCCACTCTCTTTAATCTGCTTTGCAAGTGCTTCTGCTAAAAGTTTTGCAGTTTTTGGGTCTTCTAAAACTTTTGCAGATTGCAGATAAAATTGTGAGTGATTTCCAGAACTTAGTTTAAAATGCCCCTCTAAAAGTGCATCAGCATCCATATATATTTTTTTAATATCCATCATTAAACCTTTAGTATTTCAGCTTCTTTATCTTTTAAGATAGTCTCCACTTTTGAAATATATTTGTCTGTAATTTTTTGTACATTGTCTTGAGCAGATTTAGAATCATCTTGTGTGATTTCTTTCTCTTTTTCAAGTTTTTTGATGCTATCGTTTGCATCTCGTCTATCATTTCTAATAGAAACTTTTGCATTCTCGCCCATAGTTTTCATCTGTTTTACAGACTCTTGTCTTTGTTCAACTGTCATTGGAGGAAAGAAAAGTTTGATTTGGTCACCGTCGTTGTTTGGGTTTACACCAATATTTGCAGCTTGGATAGCACTCTCTATGTCCGAGAGTAGATTTTTCTCCCAAGGATTTACAACAATAGTTGTTGCATCCGCAGCTATTACAGAACCAACTTGATCAAGTGGTGTAGCTGTTCCATAGTAGTCAATTTTTACATTATCTAAAACAGAAACAGTTACTTTTCCAGTTCTAAGTGTTTTAAAATCTCTCTGCATATGCTCAATGCTACCTTGCATTTTTGTTTCACATGTTTCATATATTTCGTTTAACATTCTTTTTCCTTAAAGGGTATAAAAATAAATTGTGTTATTGTAGCAAGAAA
>JALSWC010000188.1 GCA_027060825.1 Sulfurimonas sp. | reverse complement strand
GAGCATACTCTTTTGCCTCTTTATCGCTATTCATTTCCATTAAAATCTCACCAGCTGGTGGCACTTCATTAAGTCCTGCAACAACTGCTGTATGTGAAGGAAGAACCTCTTTTATCTGTTTACCACTGTCATTAATAAGTGCTTTAACTCGACCATAAGATGCACCACAAACAACATGTGTTCCAACTTTAAGTGTTCCATTTTGTACGATTACAGTAGCAACTGCTCCTCGACCTTTTTCAAGAGAAGACTCAACAACTGCAGCTTTTGCATGAACTGTCGGATTTGCTTTTAACTCTAACACTTCAGCAGTTAAAAGAATATTTTCAAGTAAATCATCAATACCCATACCTGTTTTAGCAGAGAGTGGGACAAATTCAACATCACCACCCCAATCAATAGGAGTAATACCTTGCTCTGCCATCTGACCTTTTACTAAGTCTGGATTTGCAGTCTCTTTATCCATTTTATTGAGTGCAACGATAATTGGAACACCAGAATCTTTGGCAATTTTAATAACTTCAAGCGTTTGAGGTTTTACACCATCATCTGCTGCAACAACAATAATAACAATATCGGTAATATCTGTACCGCGTTGACGCATAGCACCAAAGGCAGCATGCCCTGGAGTATCTATAAATGTAATGTCTTTTCCATTTTGAGAAACTGTATAAGCCCCAATGTGCTGTGTAATTCCACCAGCTTCACCATCAGTCACCTTCGCTTTTCTAATAGAATCAAGAAGGGAAGTCTTCCCATGGTCAACATGCCCCATAATGGTAATAACAGGAGGTCTCTCAACAGCATCAGGATCTGCTTCAACTGTCTCTTCAACATAATTAAATTCATCTTTAGGATCAATTACTGTAACTTCAACACCAAACTCTTCTGAAAGAATTTCAATTTCATCAGCACCAAGAAAGTCATTTTTTGTCATCATCATACCAAGATCAAAAAGAACTTTTATAATCTCAGACATCGGTCGTTTTAATTTTTCTGCAAATTCATAAACACGAATATCTTCAGGAATTTCAACATGCGTTACAATTTCATCTTCATGTTTCTCTTTTGTATATTTTTTACGCTTATCACGAGAAACTTTTCTACCGCGTGGTGCTTGCTTTTTATTTCCATTTCGTCCAGCTGGTTTAGGAGCTCTCGGTTTTCGAGGCTCTTCAGGAGCAAGAGGCGCTCGTTCTGTAGAGTTTAAATCTAGTAAAACTACTTGATCATCCATATCCATAGATACTTCACTCATAGAGCCACCAAAAATATCTATTTTCCTGCCCTGATCTTTTTTACCAACGGCTACTTGTCTTGTAGTAGATTTCTTTCTCTTTGCAAGTTCTTCAAGAACCTCTGCACTCATTTTACCATAAGATGATACTGATGCCTGCTTTTGAGGAAGATTGTAATTTTCCTCTACTTTTGGCTTTCTTTTTTTAACAATCTTTAGACCAGATCTTTTAATGGCAGGTCTCGCTGAGGGTTGTACAACTTTAAGCGTAGATTTTCTTACAGGCTTTTTCTTAACAGGTTCTTCTTTTTCTGTCTCTTCTTTCTTCTCTTCTTCTTTTATCTCAACATCTGATGCTTGCTCTTTTTCAACAACTGTATCAACTGTATTCTCTTCACTTTCTTGAACCATAGTTACTTCAGTCTCTTGATTTTTCACTTCTTCAACAGAAATTACTTTCTCAACCAAAGTTGTTTCTTTAGGAGTATCACTTGTTGCTTTTTCTTGTTTTTTAATAGTTACTTTTGGCTTTGAAGTCTCTTCTACAGCACCATTCATAATATAGTTTGCAATCTTCTCTGCTTCTTCCATTGTGACTTTACTTTGAGCCGCTTTCACTTCTATACCCATACTCTTTATCTTTGCAAGTACATCTTTAGAAGCAATTCCCAACTCGTCTGCAATTTCTTTAACACTAACTTTATCTGTCATCAGTGATGATCTCCTTTAGTTGATTCATAAGTTTATCTTTTTGAGAACTTCTGCATTGACGCATCAGAGCTTTAGCAAGCTTTTTCTCTTCATTTAGACAAATATTACATAAATAAAAACTTCTTCCAGTCCCTCTAAAAACAGCAAGATTTCCATCTTCACATTTTAGTCTCAAAAGCTTATGTTGTACATCTTTAACTCGACATCCAACACAAGTTCTTATAGGTTCATGAAATTTTTTCGCCATTATATCTAAATATTGCTTTATTTGATAGGCTATCGCTCTATCACTAGCCCATTATTATCTAAATCTAAAATTTTCACTGAAAAATCAGGAAATTTTTGTTTCATTTTATTTGCAATCATCGCTGCATCCTCATCGTAAGTCAGTGTGAAAAATGTAGAACCACTCCCTGAAAGTGTACTCATTAAGGCACCACTTTCATAGGCTACTTTTTGCACAGAAAAGAGTTCAGGTAAGGTTTTCATCCTTGCTTTTTGATGAAATCTATCTTGTGCTGCAAGCTTGAGCATCTCCCAATCTTCATTAAAAAAAGCAGCAACAGTTAACGCACTATGTGAGAGATTATAGACTGCATTCTCTTTTGAATAAGACTTTGGTAGTACTGAACGAGATTTTGAAGTATTCATCTGTTTATTTGGTATAACTACCACAGCTTTAAGATAATTTGGCAGATGTTTCTTTTGTGAAAATACTTTATTTTTCTCAATCGTTGCAACATTAAATCCACCCATTACTGCTGGTGTAATATTGTCTGGATGGGGTTCATACACAAGAGCATGGTTGAGTATTCTGCGTTTAGAGACTCTAATATTTGCTGCTTCATGTGCTGAAGCAATAGCAGAAACAATTACAGCAGAAGAGCTACCAAGCCCTCTTGACATTGGAATCTGGTTATAAAAAGTAAATTTAAAATTTTGCTTATGTTTTGTTAAACGAGTATAGTGTTCATTAAAAATACTAATGAAAAGGTTATTCCCTTTAAGTCGAGGGTTGTCTTCACCTTCGCCTTTTATGCAAACACTAAAAAACTTTGAATGATGAAATTCTACTCTATTTCTTAAATCAACTGCTAAACCAAGAGTATCAAAGCCTGGTCCTAAGTTTGCAGAAGTTGCTGGTACGCTTATTGTCAATATTTTTCCTATCCTACTGCACCTATCATATACAGGGGCGTAGTATTTGTAGTAAACTCACTATAATCAAGCCTATTTGGAAGTTCAAACGAACCTACAGAAGCTGTTTCTAGTTTTTGAGTTTTTATTTCTGATGCAATTTTAACAAAATATAGCTTTCCAATCGCTTTTATTGGCTGATTTTTATTAAAATAAAAAGCATCTGTCGCAAACAGTGGTATTTTTTTTAAAATACTTATTGATTTTAAAAAAATATAGGCTACTTTTATAGCCATAAAACTACCTGGACCATTTGCATAGTAAACTCTTTGTAGCTGATACTTCTGCATCAACTCTTTAAATATTATTGGCAAAACATCCGAACTTTTTTGTTCACTTTCTATAGTTTCAATTAACAGTCCATTTTCATAAACACCAATGAGAATAGGAGAGCTTAAAGCTATAAGTAAAATATCTATTTTTCTACGCATAGGCTTTTTCTAACTCTTTTGTTTTTTCACCAACAAGTTCCACTACTTCATAATTTTCTTTACTCTCAAGTAGTTTCAGTGTAAGTTTGTGATTTAAATCATGGCTTCCTGCCATTGCTTCATAATTTCCTAAAAAATTCATTCCTATAAGACTCATATCTCCAATAGCATCTAAAATTTTATGACGCACAAACTCATTTTCAAAACGCAGTCCTTCAGGATTTAGTATCTTTTTCTCATCTAAAACAACAGCATTTTCCAACGACCCACCAAGAGCAAGCCCTTTTGAACGCAAATACTGTACTTCATGTAAAAAACCAAATGTTCTTGCACGAGCTATCTCATTTTTATAGCTCTCTTTTGTAAATTTTAAAATATATGCCTGTTTTTGAATAATAGGATGTGGAAATTTAATAGTAAAATCATAATTCAAATCAGGAGAGGGAGAAAGTTTTACATACTTTTCACCCTCTTTAATTTCAACATCTTTCTTTATAATCATAATTTTTTTAGGAATATCAAGTTGCTGAATGCCAGCTTCATCTAAAATCATACAAAAACTTGCACTACTTCCATCCATTACAGGAACCTCATCAGCATCAACAACAACCCTTAAATTATCAATACCATAAGCATAAATGGCAGAAAGAAG